>JAEWZG010000065.1 GCA_023395435.1 Bacillota bacterium | reverse complement strand
AGATACCGAGATTGAATCACTTAACAAGGCTGCCCTTGCTGATATGGTTAAATGCGATAACCCCGACCATGTTCAGAGAATGCTGAAGATCCGACAGGAGCTTGGCAAAACCTCGGTTAAAAAATATTCAGCAATGGAAAATGCTATATGCCCGGACGGGCGTGTCAGAGGACTTTTACAGTTCTATGGTGCTAATCGTACAGGACGCTGGGCCGGTCGCTTGGTGCAGGTTCAGAACTTACCTAAAAATAAGCTCGAAACTTTGGATCTCGCAAGACTATATATTAAAGCGAAGAGTACAGATATGCTAAAGGTTACATACGGAAATATTCCAGATACTCTGTCACAACTTATTCGTACAGCTTTTATTCCATCAGACGGGCATAAATTTGTAGTCGCAGATTTTTCTGCTATTGAAGCACGTGTCATTGCATGGCTTGCTGGTGAAAGCTGGCGTCAGGAAGTATTTAAAACACACGGAAGAATTTACGAAGCCTCCGCATCAGCGATGTTTGGTGTTCCTATTGAAAAAATATCAAAAGGAAACCCCGAGTATGCACTTAGGGCTAAAGGTAAAGTCGCAGAGCTCGCACTTGGCTATCAAGGCGCGGCGGGTGCCCTCATCGCAATGGGCGCGCTTGGGATGGGACTGTCAGAAGAAGAACTTCCTGATATTGTCAGACGTTGGCGTGATAGCAATAAGCAGATATGTAACTTATGGTATACCCTTGAACGCGCAGCACTTCAAGCAGTAGAAACCTGCCAACCTGTTGGCGCAAAAGGACTTATGTTCGCACGTGAAGGTGACTATGCAACAGGTCAGGACTTTTTTACAATTACTCTGCCAAGTGGTCGAAAGCTGTTTTATGCAAAGCCAGTCATCCGAAATAACGACTTTGGAAAACCAGCTATTCATTATATGGGTATAGATCAAAATAGCAAGAAGTGGGGCTTACAATCCACTTACGGCGGAAAACTTACCGAAAATGTTGTGCAGGCTATCGCTCGAGACTGCCTTGCAATTACTTTGCAAAGACTTGCAGACAATGGATTCCAGACTGTGATGCACATACACGATGAAGCTGTTATTGACTGCCCAGCAGAAAAGGCGGACCTTGAAACAGCTTGTAACATAATGCGACAAGCAATATCTTGGGCGCCAGGTTTAATACTCAACGCCGCCGGATTTGTAGGAGACTATTACATGAAAGACTAAGGAGGAATAACTCTTGTACGGCAAAACAGATTTACCGCCTAAACCTAAATATGTCGGGCCCTGTACGGAATGTGGCAGCACTATTTATAGCGACAAAATGCACGTCAAGGTCAAAACAAAACGTAAAACTACCAATTTATATTGCGAAAAATGCTACAAGAAGATTTGCAAAGGGAGTTAACTATGCAGAACGATAGATTAATCAAAATAACTACTGGCGGAAGCAGGAAGGCTTTGAAGTGGGTCGCCCAGGAGCTCATGTGGTCTGAGCTAATTGATAAACTTAAGAACCCAGCACGGTCAACTGAAAGCTTTAGCGACTATATGCAACTTAAGAAGAGCCAGCAGGACGATCTGAAGGACGTCGGCGGATATGTTGCTGGAACTCTTTCATCGGAGCGTCGTAAGGCTAACAATGTTGTATCCCGTGATGTCATTACTCTCGACCTCGATAATATTGGCGCGGGGCAAACACAAGCAGTGCTACAGTGCGTAGAGAGCCTACAGTGCGGATACTGTGTGTACTCTACCCGTAAGCACTGCGAAGCTGCACCGCGTCTGCGTGTGCTTATTCCTCTTAATCGTTCATGTACTGTCGACGAGTATGAGCCTATCGCTCGTAAGCTTGCTACGTTCGTTGGTATGGAGCTTGCGGATCCTTCTACTTTTGAAGCTTCAAGACTTATGTACTGGCCAAGTTGTTCAGCTGACAGTCAGTATGTATTTGCATATTCGGACAAGCCTTTTATAGATGCTGATGGAATGCTTAAGCTATACACTGACTGGCATAATGTTTCCGAGTGGCCTGGTGTTCAGGCACCGAAGATGCCAAGAGGTACAAAGCAAGCGGATCCTACTTCAAAGGAAGGGATCGTCGGTGCGTTTTGTAAAATCTATAACGTTTATCAGGCTATCGACGCATTTATACCAGAGTCTTATACACCTTGCGACAATATGCCAGGCAGATACTCATATACCGGTGGATCCACGACAGGTGGTGCTGTTATTTATGAAGATGGTGTTTTCCTATTCAGCCACCACGCAACGGATCCAGCAGGCGGAAAGCTCTGCAATGCCTTTGACCTTGTAAGATTACACTTATTCGGCGATAAAGATGACGAGGCTAAGCCAGACACCCCAACAAATAAGCTACCCTCTTTCGTTAAGATGTGTGAGCTAGCTGTCGGTGATAGTGAGGTCGCTGGTATTCTCAACCGTGAACGATACGAGAAAGCGACTTCTGCCTTTTCGACTGAAATATCAGTAGATCCTTCTTCCGGTGAATTAAGCACTGACTGGATCAATCAGCTTAAGCTCTCAACTATGACAGGTGCGCCACTACCTACAATAGACAATATTGTAATTATTCTTGAGAATGACCCTTTAATAGCGAACAAAATAGTATTCGACGAATTCTCAAGCCGAACGCTCGCATTAGGTTCGCTTCCGTGGGACAAGCGAGAGACACGCAGGCAATGGGTTGATAACGACGATGCGGGGCTACGCAGATATATTGAGGCGGTATATCACATTGCCGGCAAGGAGCGAATATATGACGCCCTGTCGCTTATAAGTAACAATCACAGAATTAACGACGTGCAGGACTACCTGCGTGCAGTCCCAAACTGGGACGGCAAGAAAAGGCTTGATTCTTTATTTATTGACTACCTGGGTGCAGAAGATAACATATACGTTCGCGACGTTACGCGCAAGAGCATTGTTGCCGCAGTAGCAAGAGCAATGACCCCTGGAATTAAATATGACAATATGCCTATACTTGCAGGACCACAGGGTATTGGTAAAAGTACATTGCTTAAGATCCTTGGTGGTAGCTGGTTCTCTGACAGTCTGACATCCTTTGAAGGTAAAGACGCCTGCGAGCTCATACAAGGAACCTGGATAAATGAAATCGGCGAACTGAACGGTTTAAGCCGTTCGGAAACAAACGCCGTTAAGCAGTTTTTGAGTAAAACAGAGGACATTTACCGTGCAGCATATGGGCGTAATACCGGGCATTATCCGAGGCGCTGTGTGTTTTTCGGAACAACTAATGACAGCGAATTTCTTCGAGATAAAACAGGTAACAGAAGATTCTGGCCGATAGACTGTGGAAAGTATGAACCCACTAAGTCAGTGTTCAAGGACCTTGTTAACGAGATTGAGCAGATATGGGCTGAGGCTATCATGCTGTGGAGCTTAGGAGAGCCTTTATATTTAACAGGTGAAGCTGAGAGGCTATCACTATTAGCGCAAGAAGACCATGCGGAGAGCAATGTTAAGGAAGGCATTGTCAAAGAGTTTCTTTCAAGAAATATTCCACTTGACTGGGATAAGCGAACTCTTGCACAAAGACGTATGTATTGGTCTGGTGATTTCGCAAAAATGCCGGGGGCCGAAGTCAGAGAACGCGATAAGGTGTGCGCTGTTGAGATATTATGCGAAGCTTTTGGAATGGAAACAAAGTACATACGTAAGTCAGATTCAGCAGAAATCAATGCAATATTAGGACATTTGGAAGGCTGGGAAAGAGCAAAAAGCGGCTTGCGTTTTAACGCCGATTACGGTCATCAGAGAGGATATAAAAGAGTCAAAAAGCTGTAAACATTCTCTTGTAAACATTCTTGATTTTGTAAACATTCTCATTGTAAACAAAAAAAGATTGTTTACAAGATAGTTTACAAGAAAGTTTACAGAAAAATGCTTTATTTATGCTACTTTATAATAATTGTAAACATTGTAAACATTCTTTTAGATTGAGAGAGTAAATTAAAGAAATTAGAGAATATATATAACACCTAAATTGCCTGTGTGGTGTGTCACCCGCGTGTGTGGCAAAGAATGTTTCAAACGAAAGGAGAAAAAATGTCGGCATCAATTTCGAATATTTGTGAGGTAATATCGGGACATCCCGATGTAAAAGAAATAATAATCAAAGAGGCAAAATTTTATTCGTGGGCGCCAATAGCAAAACCTAGAAAATTCAGGCATGCGAACGGGACGAGCATATCGCGCGAAGCATTAGCAGCTTCAGCAGTTTATAAAAATTATGGAGGCGCTTTTCTAAGAGCAAGGGTTGAACAAGTTTATGGCGAGAATGCCTTATCGGGGTCCAGACAAAACATACTTGATGCAATCACATTGTTTTTATCTGAGGAAAGGATTTTCAGCGATGAAGGAAAGTGAGATAGAAAAAAGACTTGTAAAAATGGTTCGTGAAAATGGCGGGCTTTGTTATAAATTCGTTTCACCCAGTAACCCAGGAGTGCCTGACAGAATAGTGATTATCCCTGATGGCCGAACGATATATGTCGAGCTTAAGCAAGAAACGGGAAGCCTTCAAAGAATACAGCAGTGGCAGATTGAAGAAATGCAGAAACGCGGTTGCGATGTCAGAGTGCTGAAAGGGCTGCAAGCAGTAAAAGATTTTGTAAAAGAGGTTTTTGACAGTGAAATACATACCGCATAATTACCAGGGTTATTGTATTAACAGAATAATTGACGACGATGCAATCGGGCTCTTCCTAGATATGGGACTCGGCAAAACAGTAATCACACTTACGGCAGTTAACGAGCTTATATACAATCGATTCCAGGTGAATAAGGTTTTAGTCATCGCACCGAAGAAGGTCGCAGAGAGTACCTGGATGAAGGAAGCGCAGAAGTGGGATCACCTGCAACACCTGAGAATAAGTCCAATATTAGGAAGCGCCACAAAGCGCATCAGAGCATTAAACACACCAGCTGACATTTATGTCATTAATCGTGAGAACGTACCATGGTTAGTAGATTATGACCGTAATAGCTGGCGGTTTGATATGGTTGTCGTTGACGAGCTGTCGAGTTTTAAGTCCCATCAGGCGAAGCGCTTCAAGTCGTTAACATGGGTACGGCCACACATAAAAAGATTCGTCGGACTGACCGGAACACCGGCAAGTAATGGAATTCTTGACCTGTGGGCGCAGGTGTACTTACTGGATCAGGGACAGCGACTTGAAAAGAAGATATCGCACTTTCGTGAAAAATACTTCAATAGCAACGCGCATGGAGGGCATTTTACAACCTTTGAACCGAAGCTTGGTTCTGATGAGCTTATTAAGTCCCTTATTGGAGATATCTGCATCAGCATGAAAGCAGAAGATTATTTACAGTTACCTTATTGCATAACAGTTGATACGCCTGTCGTTCTTGATGAAAAAGATAGAAAGCGATACAGAGAATTTGAGAGAGAAATGCTTCTGAACGTTGATCTTGAAACAATAACAGCACAGACGGCAGCAGTCCTATCCGGAAAACTTCTGCAGTTTGCAAATGGCGCAATATATGATAATGACGGAAAAGTTATCCCACTTCATTCAGCAAAGCTTGACGCCTTCGCTGAGCTTGTAGAGGGTCTTAATGGCCAACACGCATTAGTGTTCTATAACTTCAAGCACGACCTTGAAAGACTAAAAAACTTGCTATCCGCAAGTAAATTACGTGTCAGGGAGCTTAAGACCCCGCAGGACGAGCAGGACTGGAACGCCGGTAAGGTTGATATTCTACTAGCGCATCCAGCAAGCGCAGCATATGGCCTTAACCTTCAGGACGGCGGCCATCATATAATCTGGTTCGGCCTTAACTGGTCACTGGAACTGTACGAACAGGCAAACAAGCGATTACATAGGCAGGGTCAGAAAGAACCCGTTATTATTCACCGAATGATAGTTGAGGGCACAAGAGATCAGGATGTGGCCGACGCATTGGCGGGTAAAGCCGACGTGCAAAATGCCTTAATGGAAGCATTGAAAGCAAGAATTAAGGAAGTAAAGGAGATAAAATAATGCAAGAAGGTTTAAAATATGATCAAGGTAAATTACGAATGGATTTAATTCCTCCTGAAGCGTTTGAGGCGTTGGCGAGAATACTTACATACGGTGCTAACAAATATGCAGATAATAGCTGGCAAGGCGTAGAACCTGAGAGATACAGAGCAGCAATGCTGAGGCATTATGTGGCTTATCTGAAAAATCCACATGGTGTGGATGAAGAATCAGGACTTAAGCACATAGATCATATGCTATGTAATGCAATGTTTTTGAGTTATTTCGAGAACAATACTTCGTGTAGTGCATTAAAAGTATTCCGAGAATATTTCCCCAAAGCTGGAGAAACCGAGGTGCCATATGATCATTAAATACCTATTCCGATATTACGACCAAACACTCAACCAGGAAGGAGCAAGCAAATGACTATATCAGAGAAACTTACACGCATTCGTCAGCTTGATAAAGACTTAATACCTGAAGCAATCGAGGATGCGGAAAGATATTATTATATTGCGACTGCTTGTACGCCAAAGTACGAAAATGACGGCTCACAGCACGCGATATCAGGCAATAACAAAGAAAAAGCTATGCTTAATTATGCAGAAGCAACGTTACGCATAGAAGCTTTGCAAGACGAGCTCGCAGATTTAAAACTGGATATGATCAAGTGCGTCAGCCATATAAAAGACGATAAGCAAAGGAGATTTGCAAAGCTTTACTACATAGATCAGAAAACGCAGAAGCAGATAGCTGAACAATCTCACTATGCGAGGCAGACAATAAAAAATAATATATCGTTTGCAAACAAAGTACTATTAAGTACCACAAACGATATTGAAGTCTCTGAATCTTAATAATATAATAAAATCAGGGAAGCTATGAAAGCGCCAGAGAAAGCGTATAAAGCCATTACGCATTAGTGTGATGGCGCATTCCCTAAACGACAACTTACTACTAACCCATTTATAGATCTCCTGAAAAATCCGTTCTGCATTATTTTGCAGGGCGACTTTTTCCTTACTTGCATGCATTTATGCAAATGTAACTCAATTCCGTGCTACAAAAAGAACACAAAACAGCATTATTCGTCATGTTGCATATGATATAATATTTTTAGTAATACAAGATTAACAAATTATAAACATATTTGGTTATATTTGTTGAAATGCTCCTTAATGCGTGGTAAAATGTAGAAAATGACGTTTAAGGAGTAACAAGTATGGCTGATTTTGTAGTTCCATCATCAATAAAAGATTCTAGCGAAGATTATTTTACTCTTCCATGTATAAAAGAAAAAGCAAAAGTATTAGGGTTAAAAACATCGGAAAATAGAAATGAGCTGTTTAATTCAATATTATCGAGTTCCACAATTACCGATGTTCAAAAAAACGAATGGGTTGAAAGTGTCCTGCACGAGGGAATAAAAGATGTATATATGGCTTTCGTAGAGGCCACTTCGGAGACAGAGATACTATTTAACAACATTCCGAAATATATTAATAATATTAAAGCACACATCGAAAATAATGCGTCGGAATATTTTATTAAGAATAACTTTTCTAATAATTTATCATTGTATAAAGTTAGTTATTTTAATGATACTAATCACATAAGATTATTCTATGGTTGTAAATTGTATTTTTGTTATCAAAGGTCAAATGCAAGACCTATAATATATCCGGTAATTGTTGATTTTTATATAAATAAACGCTTGTTAATTGCTAGAGCAAAGCCTAAAAGTAATTTATACGAATTTACAGAGGGAAATTTTAATTTTGACACAGCTAAAAAAGCATATTCTGATAAAATAATAAGAAATGCGTTTGAAAAATCTTTATCACACTTGTCTCTTAGCCAAAAGGATAAACGAATAATAGATAACGTGTTTAAAAATAAGATGTATGAAATTGTTAATAAATATACAAAGACGCCACAAGAAATAGTAGATTTAATGAATCAAAAAATTGACGATATAAATAATATAATTGCTTCTGTATGTAATATTTGTGACCTAAGTTCAGACAGCAAGGTAGCAACAGATATAAATAATACAATTGAGAAATATTTTTCTATATATTATCATGACAGGGAAATATTTATAAAGGATAGAGATGCATACCCAATAAAACTTTTGTCAACTGATGAAGAAGAATCTATGGTTGAACAGACAAGCCAAGAAGATCAACCATTACAATCAAAAGAAATATTTTTTGACAATAAAAGAATGTTAGAAAATAATAAAATGTGCCAAGCTGTTTTATTTTGCTGGAAAAGTCTAAAAGAAAAGTATTACTCCAAAAAATTTATGGTTAAGCTTTTTTCTAAAAATGGCTTTTGTATTGTAAAATTTAACGAATATACTTCAGAGGAGGATATAAATAATGTTCTTTTCTCAATTATCAATTCTTAAAAAGAAATCTGATACTAGTAATATTGTTGTAGATAGTTTTGATTGTTACATTAATTCATTATCAATTAATGCTCGCGATAACATTTCAATATCAAGAACTGCAAATAATCTCGGGATTGATTTTAATGTAGTAAAGATTTTGTTTGAAGAGTGCGAACAAATTGGAATACTTAAAAAAAAGTACGTATTAAAATGCCCTGAGTGTGGATACGTAATGAAAAGTTTTGAAACATTATCTCAATTTGAATACCAATCATGTTTTTGTAATAGGTGTGAAGATGAGTATGATGTTGATTTTTCTTGTATCGATGTGCTGTATTGCTTTTGTGAAAATGATGATTCTTTTAATGAGGGGCAACGGAAACATATACGATATAATAACATTGACACATCTAAGACTGTTGCCCCTATAAGTGACGGGTTTAATGAGTTGTTGAAACATGGAGTGGTTACAAACCAAGACCTATACAGCCCAACAGAAACAGATTATAAAAGCCTTGAAGAAAAATACAATAATTTATTTGGAGATTTTAACAATACAACAGAACAAGGCGGTGCATTAGATAACTTAATTGAAAACATTTTTCAATTGTGCCCCTATTTTAAAACAACAAAAAAACTAAAGACAGATACTAATCAAATTGATGTTACCATTAGAAATACAGTAATACCATGCAATGGGATTCTTTGTTATACAGGTACTATTTTTTATATTGAATGCAAAAATGAGAATGAAACCCCTTCAGGTTCATATTGGTCTAAACTTGGGAGTATATTATCTACTTCGCATTTGAAATTTGGAATAGTGGCTAGCATAAAACCCCCACCAAAAACGGAAGAGTTATTAGCAAATAGTGCTTGGCAAGCAACAAAAGTTTTAATGTTATCTTTATCAAGTGAAGATTTTAAAAAATTAATTTTTAATAAAATTAATTTATTGGAATTATTAGAGTGTAAAGTTATGAATATTGTTACAAGAACAAATAAAGCTCTTCAGGAATTAGGGCTATATAAAGCGGAATAAAATTAATAAATATTTATAACCACCCACTCTTGTGGGTGGTTTCTTTTACCTTGGCGGATTGCATACTGAGCAAGGTTCATACATTTGCCTGGCTTCAGCTAATGAAATTTCATAACAACTTTGTCTTAAATATCTACATCCTAGCCTATGATATTTAGATCCTGTTCTTGTAACGTATACAACTGTGCCTTGATTGTTTTGCGGAGTTGTTAATTCGGTAGTAGCTGGTAAGGTAGTTGTAATAATAGGTTCAGTTTGAGTTTCAAATGCGAAAGTTGTTGTTGGATAATCTATGTGATTATTATAAGATGTTTCTGAAGGCCTTTGATAGCTTGTACTTGTACTGGTATCATTATCACTACACGCCTTTCCAATTAAGAAAAAAAAGAAAACCGCAATAATAATATATAATATTGTTCCTGACTTCTTCATAAAGAACACCTTCCTTTTTCTATATTTTAACACATTAAAAAATAATTTTCAACAAAATATATATAATATATTTACTTTTTTACAAAATTGTGGTACATTTGTAAAAAGGAGTGATATGTATGAATAATAGCGGAATTCAATTTAACGGAATAAATAATAATTCAGGAAAACAGAATATTACACAGAACATTATTAATTCAAATGGTAACAAACTCTATAAATTATCTGAGGTTGCTGAGCCAAAGTTTAGTTTTTCGTATTTAGTATCTATATTAGCAAATATCTTTACGATAATAGGTACGATAGTATCGCTGTTTGGAACCAAAAAGCTTTTTCTTATTTCCAAAGATAATTTAACAAATCAAAATGCTAATATGTTTTTTGTTATGATATTGACTTCTTTAATATTTGTATTTTTTTCTATACTTTTATTTAAGGTTAATTTTAAATTGCTTAAACATTCATATGCTTTAGGCATAGTTAGAGATAAGCAAAATTGTTTGGTGTACAAACCTAAGCGATGCCTTGAATGTGATGCAAAAATGAGGCTAAATGTCGAAGATACTTGCTATGAATGCAAAAGAAATAAAATGCATAAGTTTTATTTTGATTATACAAAATTATAAATTATTAAACAGTCATCAAATTGATGACTGTTTTTCTTTTACCCATTTTACGATAGGAGGTGAACCGCTTGCCACGCGCACCGGATGAAAAATATAAAAAAGCTTACGATATGTACCTGAGGGGTTATAAATTAGTTGAGATTGCAAGTCAACTATGCGTACCCGAAGGAACTGTCCGCCGATGGAAATGTACTCATAAATGGGATAACGAACGTTCGGATAAAAAAGCGAACGTTCGCAAAGGTAAAAAGCCTGGCGCACCTGTCGGCAATAAGAACGCTGTCGGGAATACCTCCTCAAAGCCAGGTAATCAGAAAGCATTCAAGCATGGTCTACGTGCTAAATACATACCAGCTGACACACTTGAGATAATAGACAATCTTTCATTGAATCCGCTTGATATTTTGTGGGATAACATCTGCATAGCTTATGCTGCTATTGTCAGAGCACAGCAGATAAGCTACGTTAAAGACAAAGAAGACATAACCACAACGCAAATAGGACAAGGCTATAGTGATTCGGGAAGTTCTGAAAAGTGGGAAGTCCAGCAAGCCTGGGACAAGCAGAGTAATTTTATGAAGGCACAGGCTAGAGCACAATCAGAGCTCCGGAGCATGATTAAGCAATATGACGAACTCCTTAAATCAGAGCTCGCCACAGAAGAACAGAAGCTACGCATTGATAAGCTGAAACTTGATATAAAGAAAGCAGATACTTCAAGTTCATATAATGCAAAGGCATTCAACGGAATTCCAGCTACTATGATAGCGCCGGCTTTTTCATCAGTTGTATTTGATATTGAAAACCGCGAACACCTTGAATATGTATTTCCTGGTGGGCGTGGATCCACAAAGTCAAGCTTTGTATCATTAGAAGGAATAAACCTTCTTGAAAAAAACCCAACAATGCATATGTGCGTAATGCGTCAGGTAGCTGATACATTGCGCACTTCTGTTTACCAGCAAATGATATGGGCTATTGAAGCGCTGGGACTTTCTGATGAATATCACGCTACTGTGAGTCCTCTTGAAATAACAAAGAAGTCAACTGGTCAGAAGATTTACTTCCGTGGTGCTGATGATCCGGGAAAGATTAAATCAATTAAAGTACCTTTCGGCTATATTGGTATTGCTTGGTTCGAAGAGCTCGATCAGTTCGCAGGCCCTGAAGCTGTCCGTAAGATTGAACAGTCAGTTATTCGTGGTGGAGATATAGCTTATATATTTAAGTCTTTTAACCCGCCCAAGTCGGCAAACAACTGGGCAAATAAATATATTAAGATACCAAAGGAAAACAGGCTTGTTGTTCATAGCACTTATCTTGACGTTCCGAAGCAGTGGCTCGGAAAGCCGTTCCTTGATGAAGCGGAATTCCTAAAAGAGGTTAATCCTTCAGCTTATGAGAATGAGTACATGGGCGTTGCGAACGGTTCAGGCGGATCTGTTTTCGATAATGTAAATATAAGAGCTATTACGGATGAGGAGATTAACAGATTCGACCATATTTTGAACGGTATTGACTGGGGTTGGTATCCTGACCCGCGTTCATTTATGCGCGTAAACTATGAACCGGCACAACATAAACTTTATATTTGGTTTGAGGATGTTGCAGTTAAGTGCAGTAATGAGAATACTTCAAAAATGCTGAAGGAAAAAGGCATTACTCCAAATGATCTTATAACTTGTGATAGTGCCGAAGAAAAGTCTGTCAGCGATTTGAGAGCTTACGGATGGCTTGCTCGTGGCGCAGAAAAAGGGCCAGGAAGCCGTGAGTATTCATATAAGTGGTTACAGTCATTGAGGGAGATTATTATTGATAATACACGGTGTCCAGTTGCTGCTGAAGAGTTCCTCAACTATGAATATGATAGGGATAAGGACGGTAATGTAATATCCGGATATCCTGACGGTAACGATCACTGCATCGATGCAGTTCGATATGCAACAGAACGTATTTGGAAGAAACGAGGTCAGTAAGATGAATGTAATAGATTTTTTTAAGGGGTTGATTAATAAAATGCTAAAAAGAGACGATATTCAGACAGTAGTCGGAAAAGATATCATGCTATCTTCCCCGATGTATCATAAAATTAACCTTTGGAACAGAATGTATGCAGGTCAGCCGCCTTGGGCAGATAAGAACATTAGTTCTATGAGGAATGAGCAGGGCATATGTAAAGAGCTTGCTAATATTACGCTTAATGAAATGACAGCAAAAGTTTCTGATGAAGATCTTAATAAAATATTTAAGTCAGCAACAAAGGACCTGAACGAGAACCTTCAAAAAGGGCTCGCATTAGGTTCTTTTATTATTCGCCCTTTGGGTGGAAATAAGGTTGAATTTACAACTCCTGATAGATTCATACCAATATCTTTCAATGATGAAGGTAAACTTGTTTCGGTAGCTTTTATTGATATAAAAGTAACTACAAATGGAATAAACAGCGTTTATTTCAGGCGTTTCGAATTCCACGAGCTCACTGAAAATGGATTGATAATATATAACAAGGCTTACAAAAGCACAAGTGAGGATAGTATAGGGAATATTATTCCTCTTTCGGCTGTACCAGAATGGGCAAAGCTCCCTGAACAACCGTTACTATATAAAATTGACCGCCCTGACTTCGGGTATTACAGAAACCCAATACCAAACACAATTGATGGAAGTTATTGCGGTGTATCTGTTTTTGATAGTGCTATCGACCATCTTAAAAAAGCTGATATTCAGAACGCTCGTATTGATTGGGAGTTTGAATCCGGCGAGAGGGCTATTCATGTAGATGTTACGGCATTAAAAAGTGATGGAACTCTTTCAAAGCTTAATGAAAGGCTATATCGCGGTATTGATATAAGCACAAATGAAGGAGAATTATTTAAGGAATATTCCCCTGACTTCCGCGATGCCAACCTTATAAACGGTCTTAACGCTTATCTAAGACGAATTGAATTCAACTGCTCACTTGCTTATGGAGATTTATCCGATGTGGCTGATGTTGCAAAGACAGCAACAGAAATAAAAACTGCTAAGCAGCGTAAATATAATATGGTTACGGCCATTCAGGAAAATCTAAAGGACTGCCTTGATGATCTTGTATTTGCCCTTGCTTTTTATAATTCAATGGCTACACGTAAATATGAATTTATATGCGATTTCAAGGACAGTATACTGACTGATGAAGAATCAGAGCGTAACAATGACAGACAGGATGTTGCTATGGGAGCTATGAATGTCTGGGAATACAGAATGAAATGGTTCGGAGAAGATGAGAAGACTGCTAAAGCTAACATACCTCAACAGGCGGAAGTGATTGAATAATGTTTAAACCTAATGAACTTGAATCAATACCTCTCCCTTTTGAAAGTCTTATGGCAGACCTTGAAATGCGTATTATGCAGGACATTGTTCGCAGAATTAAGATAAATGGAGAGATCACCCGCGCTGCCGATTGGCAGATATACCGCCTTGAGCATCTTGGCGAGAGCAAAAGGGTTATAAAAAAATACATAAAAGAGGCACTAGGGCTAAACAATGCTGAAATTAATCACTTATATAAGGACGTGGTCAGGCAGGGTTATTCTCGGGACCAGAGCCTATACAAGGCTAAGGGTAAGGAGTTAATTCCTTTTTCAGATAATAAAGCTTTACAGCAACTTATATCAGCTACAGTATTGCATACTGGCGAAGATATGAAGAACATAACGAAATCTTTGGGCTTTGCAAAAAAGGTTGACGGAAAGATTGTTTTTGAGCATATAGCAGATTACTATCAGAAAACACTTGATAATGCAATGATGGACATTTCCTCTGGTGCTTTTAGTTATAACGAGGTTCTTAAGCGCACAGTTAGTGAACTCACTAGTTCAGGCTTGCGTACTGTAGATTATGCGACAGGCTGGAGTAATCGTGTAGAAGTTGCAACCCGCAGAGCAGTAATGACTGGGTTTAATCAAGTAGCCTCAAAGATATCTGATAATAATGCTAAAGAGCTTGATACAGAATATTTTGAAGTATCCTGGCATGGAACAGCACGACCAGATCACCAAGAGTGGCAAGGTAAAGTTTATAAAAGAAAAGAACTTGTTGAAATATGCGGTCTTGGCTCTGCAGACGGGTTATGTGGCTGTAATTGCAGACACTCATATGATCCATTTATTCCTGGAGTGTCTGAACGCACATATACCGATGAACAGCTTACTGAAATGAATGCAAGAGAAAACACTGCTACAGAATACAGGGGTAAAGAATATACTGCTTATGAAGCTTCCCAGTATCAGCGTAAAATGGAAACCTTAATGCGTAAGCAAAGGCAGGATATTAAGCTCCTTCAGGAAGGCGGAGCTGATGAGGACGATATAATCAATGCCAGATGCCGGTATCATTCAACAAGTGCTCAATATGTAGAGTTCTCAAAAGCTATGGGATTACCACAACAACGGGAGCGTATGATTGTCGATGGGCTTGGTGGCGTAGGGGTTGGAAAGATTAAAGACAGTTTTGCTACACTTACAAAAGTTACAACGGCTAGTGGTATCAAGGTGACTGAGGTATCTAAGCATTTAAAAGACAGAGTAAAAGAACGCGGCATAGAAATCGAAAGTATTAAAAGTGCCTTGACAAATCCGCTTAAAAAAAGTAATATAAGGGAAGATAAAACACAACAGTTTATCGGGGAAAAAGCCACTGTTGCTATCAACGTTGATACAGGTAAAATAACGACTGTTTGGGCCACCAGTTCTAAGAAAGCAAAAAAGTTAAAAGGAGGCATATAAATTGAAAAACATTAATTCTTATTTTAATTACGAACAATTAAGTCTATTGAGTAAAATTGGCATTGTTTTTTCTAATGATATTAATTATTCTGATGATGAATTAATTGAAATTCATGATAAAATTTGTAATGCTGATTTAATTTGTTTTGATGAAAAAGGTGGACCAACAGATATAGGACTTATAAGGGAAAGTATTATTGATATTTTTTATGATAAGTTTGATATTTAATACCACCCGCACATTTGTGTAGGTGGTATTTTTATACTAATTTTTAAGGGTGTGTGATTAATTGAAATGTCCATATAACAGAAAAGCTGAAATACATACACAGCACTGGGAACAGTCGCCTGATGAAAGTACAGGACAGCTTGCAAGAGGATCAATAGTAGATAAGTGGAATTATTCGCTTATGGAATGTGAAAAAGATAATTGCGGAGCTTGGCAAAATGGAAGGTGCCAATACGCTTCGGTGAATTTAAATAACAGTTAGCACTTTGCAGTAAACTGCAGGGTGCTTTTATTATGCCTGAAAGGAGATGATCTGTTTATCTCGTCTGACACTGATGTTACAGTGTTATTTTTATGTCCGCAATGACGTAAAACTAAGGAACTATGGGAGCGACCCCGTAAAAAGCGTAATGAAAGGAGCATTTATATGCAGAGAAAATTTTTAGAGGACTTAGGGCTTGAAAAGGACATTGTTGATAAGATAATGACAGAAAACGGCGCCGATATCAATAAAACCAAAGAGGGTCTTAATACTCAGATTACTGAGCTTACAGAACAGCTCAACACAGCAAAAGACACACTTAAAGGCTTTGAGGGTGTTGATGTTAAGGACCTTCAGGGTAAAATCGTGCAGCTTACAACTGACCTTGCAGCAAAGGATACTGAATATCAGCAGAAAATGGCTGACAGAGATTTCTCTGACTTGTTAAAGACGGCAATTTCCACAGCAGGTGGGAAAAGCGATAAGGCTATTATGGCTATGCTTGATATTGATAACCTCAAAGCAAGCAAAAATCAGGAAGCCGATATCAAGGCTGCTATTGAAGCTTGCCAGAAAGACAACAGCTATCTGTTTGGCACTCAGGAACCATTCCAGAATCCAACAGCGCCAACTACTCCGCCTATCACAGGCATTACTAAAGAGATGTTCGCTAAAATGGGTTACAACGAGCGTCTTGAACTTAAAAAGAGTGACCCAAATAAATATGATGAATTGAGAGGTAATTAATAATGGCTTCAGAAACTACAAAAATTGCGGATCTAATTGATCCAGAAGTAATGGCAGATATGATTTCTGCCAAGGTAGAAAAGAAAATGGTTGTCGCTCCTTTTGCGAAGGTTGATACATCACTCGTAGGCCAGCCAGGCGATACAATTACTGTTCCACAGTATGCGTACATTGGCGACGCTGTTGATGTTGCAGAAGGTATTGAGGCTGAAACAGTAAAGCTCACAACTTCCACAACTAAGGCAACAGTAAAGAAAGCTATGAAAGCCGTTGAGCTTACAGACGAGGCTGTTCTTTCCGGCTATGGCAACCCTGTTGGTGAAACAAACAATCAGATTGCATTGTCTATTGCTGCTAAGGTTGATAATGATTCAATGGCAGCTCTTCAGATCGCACAGCTTATTTATGATGGTTCGGGTGCGACAATCGGATACAATTCTATCGTTGATGCAATCGACAAGTTCAATGAGGAAAGCAACACAGAAAAGGCAATGTTCGTTAATCCGGCTCAGGTTACGCAACTTCGTAAGGACAGCAACTTTATTTCTGCAGATAAGTATCCTGCCAACGTTGTAATGTCAGGTGAAATTGGTATGATTGCAAACACAAGAATTGTTCCTTCAAAGAAAGTTCCTAAGCATACTGAATGGTATTATGCTGTTGAAAGCTCCACATCTGGTGCACTTACAATCGTTGCTTCAGGAGCTTCAACAAACCAGGTAAATCTTGCTGATGTAACACCAACACTCCCAAATGCAAATGTTGGGGACACAGTCAAGAAAAACACAACTGCTTGCTATTTCAACCCTATCATCAAGCTGAATCAGGACACTGAAACAGAGGATGAAGCTGCTGCTATCACAGTTTACCTTAAGAGGGATACTTCGGTTGAAACCGAAAGAAAGTCAACAGCAAGAAAGACAATCATTTCAGCTGACAAGCACTACACAGTTGCTCTTTCAAATAACTCAAAGGTTGTTCTTGCTAAAATCAAGGCATAGTCGGAAAGGCGGTGTCTTATGACAAATTATGCAACATCGGAGGACTACACAACGTATTTATCTGGTAAAGAGGCGGTCATTGACACTGCCTCTTTTGATTTTTATTCTCGCAAGGCAACAAAGCTTATAAGTCAAATGACCTTTGACCGTGTAAGTGAAATTGCTATACCTGAAGAAATCAAGTTGTGCTGCTGTGAAGTTGCTGAAAGCTTTTTTAAGCAGGACCAGAAAAGCGCAGATATAACCTCTGAGAAAGTTGGTAATTATTCTGTAAGCCGTAATGTCATGTCTGCTTCAGATTATGATGCTTCAAGACGTACGATTATTAAAAGCTGGCTTGCCGATACAGGGCTTATCTATAAGGGGGTATAAGAGTTATGTATACCAATGCAAAAGCAACGTTATACAGCTATCAGAATGGCTCTTATGCACGCAAGTTTCTGTCTGATGTTTTTTGGGATGAATGCAAGCAGAGTAATATTATAAAAAGTGGGCTTGTCAATTCAGACAGCACACTAATTAATATTCCTTATTCAGAACTGATTACATTTACTCAAGGCAAGGACATTATTGTCAAAGGTGATTGTGCATATATTATCGATAATACTTCACAGCAAACAATATCTGCAGGACTTAAGTATTTAAAAGATAATTGTAATATGCTCACGGTAATGGTCGCCGACTTAAAGGACTTCGGTAGCAAAGATATGTGGCATTATGAATTGTCTTGTAAGTAGGTGATTCCTTGAAATTTAAGATTAAGACTGACAGACAGCTTATTTCAGAACGTGGGCTTGGGCTTTACGGAAGAACTCAAAAGTTCATTGATAGTGAATGTATTAAGCTTATGCGACCATACATTCCTTTCCTATCAGGTGCGCTTGATAAATCTGCAACACTTAGTACAAAAATAGGAAGCGGTGAAATAGATCAGAATATGCCCTATGCTCGCTATTTGTATTACGGTAAGCTTATGGTTTCAAGTATTACCGGTTCTTCTTATGCTTCACAGGGCGAAAAGAAGGTACTTATTGATAAGGACCTTGAATATAGCAAGTCAGGGCATCCTCTTGCCGGTAAAATGTGGTTTGAAAGGATGAAGGCCGATAAAAAAGAGCAGATATTACGCGGTGCAAAGAAAATAGCGAATAGAGGTTGAGTATGAATATCATTGAGACGGTTAAAACCATACTTTCTAATTATGATAAAATAAGCGAGTTCACAAACGGTGTAGTCGTTGATTTTATGGATAATACGCCCACTAATTTCGGATTGTCGCCAACAGGGGATGAACGAATAACTGAGGACTTACTCGGCAATCAGACAAGGCGACACAGTTTTATACTGTATGCCAACCAGCAAAGTTTCACTGACTTCGATAGATTAAATAATTCTGGGTTTCTATTGGAACTCGGTTATTACTTGGAAACCGTCAAAGGCAACCAGGTAACCGTCGAAATAGACGGAAAAACAAAAACAGGTGAGCTGTTAAAATTGTCATCTGCAAACGGTATGCTTTTTAGTGTCCCGACTGGTGATGTTAATGACGGTATTACCTATCAATTACAAATCTACGCTGAATATAGCGTTAAGGAGGAATAGTTTTATATGGGCAAAATTGCAAGAAAACTAATGGCGCATTTTATTGATGCTGCAACTACAGGTACAGCGTCTTATGTCCGTCTTGGAAAAGATCTTGAAGAGTACGTAACTGAAATGGGTGCTAATGTAAACACTACAAAGAACATCTTTGGGGAAACTTCAACATCAATTGACAGTTACGAGCCAAATGCAAGCGTTGAACCATACTATGCTGTTGAAGAGGATCCACTGTTTACAAAGCTTCAGGGAATTATCGATGCCAGAAAAACGCTTGATGATCTGAACACAACAGTCATTGAAGTTCATTTGTGGGAAGAGGACGAAACAACCCCTGGAACGTATGTCGCATACAAAGAAGATGCTGTTATTGAAGTTGTATCATACGGCGGAGATACAACAGGATACCAGATCCCATTCAACGTACACCTGACAGGAAACAGAGTAAAAGGAACGTTTGTACTTGCTACAAAGACCTTTACAGCTGATGCATCATAAAATATGGGCGGTTTTATCCGCCCTATCTTTTTAAGGAGTGAAAGTTATGCAAAATTTAATTATAGATGATGGTTTTAAGGAATTTACTATCAATAGCGACCCTAATAAAGTTATCCGTTTCAACCCTTCTGATTTTGGAATCATTGAAAGAATTAACAACGCTTATAAAGAAATCGAAGATGTTCAGAACAGTGTCGATGATATTGAACTAAATAATGACGGATCTCCTGTTGATTTCCTGAATAATGCAGCTGAAACTGTGAGCAAGGTTAGTAATATAATCAAAAAAGAGATTGATTATATCTTTGATAGTCCTGTTTCAGAAGTTGTATTTGGAAATCAAAGTCCTTTATCAATGGTGAAAGGTGCACCATTCTATGAACGCTTTCTTAATGCTGTTGTACCTATTATCAAAAAAGAGGTAAAAGCCGAACAGACTGCATCACAGAAGCGTATAAGTAAATACACAAGTCAGGTGAAGTAAAATGATAGGATTACTTCCTACAACCCTAACTGTCGGTGGAAAGCAAAGAGCGATACGAAGTGATTTTCGTGTGGCTCTTTTAATTTTTCAAGCTTATAACGACCCAGAACTTTCTGAAAAAGAACGATACAAAATAATGCTTGAATGTCTGTTTGAGGATGAAATACCAAATTGCGATATTCAGGACGCTCTTGAAAAAGCAATATGGTTTCTTGACGGTGGACAACCTGCAGATATTAGCAGTAATAAACCAACTGCAAAAGTTATGGATTGGGAACAAGACGAACAAATTATTTTTTCTGCTGTAAATAAAGTTGCCGGCTCTGAAACCCGTATAAAAGAGTATATGCATTGGTGGACCTTCCTCGGCTACTTTAATGAAATAGGTGAGGGGCTTCTTTCAACTGTTATTAGTATTCGCCAGAAGAAAGCAAAAGGTAAAAAGCTCGAAAAGCACGAATTGGAGTTTTACAGAGAGCATAAGGACCTAATAAATCTGAAAATAAAGCTTACTGATGAAGAGCAGCAGGAAATCGACAGAATTAATAAGCTTCTAGGTTAGGAGGTGAAATATGGCTTATGATGGTAGCTTAATATTTGATACAAAAGTCGATACAAAAGGATTTCAAAAGGGTTCCAACACTCTAAAAGGACAAGCTGGTGGGCTAGCAGGCAGTTTTAAAAAGCTTGGAAAAGTTATTGCAGGTGCTTTTATTGTCAAAAAAGCTTTTGATATTGGTAAGCAAGCTGTAGGTCTTGCGAGTGATATTCAAGAAGTTCAGAACGTAGTTGATACTGCATTCGGCGAAATGTCATATAAGATGGAAGAGTTCGCAAAGACGTCGATCGAAACATTCGGCATATCAAAACTAACTGCAAAGCAAACTGGATCAACCTTTATGGCAATGTCAGTAGGTATGGGAATCGCTCAGGATAGCGCCTCTGATATGGCAATAGCTTTGACCGGTTTATCTGCTGATATGAGCTCTTTTTATAACAAATCACAGGATATCACAAGCACAGCTCTTAAGAGTATTTTCACAGGAGAAACAGAAACTCTCAAGCAGTTCGGTATTGTAATGACCGAGGCTAATCTCGAAGCTTATGCATTATCTAAGGGCATTACAAAATCATATCAAGCAATGTCACAGGCTGAAAAAGTTCAGCTTAGATATAATTTTGTTATGAATCAGACTAAGCTTGCACAGGGTGATTTTGCAAAGACTTCTGACAGCTGGGCAAACCAAACGAGAATGCTGACAGAAAAATGGAAAGAGTTTCTTTCTATTATTGGTACAGGACTGATTAAAGTTTTATCCCCCGTTGTAAAAGCCTTAAATACTGTAATGACGCAGCTTATTAACTTTGCTCAGAGTGCAAGCACGTTATTGTCAGGATTGTTTGGTGAAGACAAAGCAAAAAATCAGCAAAAGACAACTAAGGCTATTGAAGGAAGCGTAAGTGCTACAAACGATCTTGCTGATGCGCAGGAAGATGTAAATAAAGCTGTTAAAAAAGGCGTTGCAGGTTTTGATGAGCTGAATAGCCTGGATACTTCGCCAAAGACTGGTGGCGCTACTGGTTCGGCAGGAAGTACAGTATCACCTATCGCAAGTGTATCCGCCGATACATCAAAAATAGATAGCTTCTCAAAAAAGCTTTCTCCTATACTGGAAAATATCAAAACTGCTTTTTTAAACTTCGGATTCAAAGTAAAGCCACTCATTGATACAATTAGTGACGTACTTATGTGGTTTTATAATAATGTTCTTGTTCCTTTTGGGAAATGGGTTGGGAATAAATTAGTTCCCGCCTTTCTTGATGCTTTAGGTTCAGCAGCGAAGTTCTTAAATTCAGTCCTGCAGGCATTAAAGCCTCTTGCACTATGGCTGTGGGATAGCTTTCTACAACCAATAGCAAAGTGGACTGGTGGACTTATTGTTGGTATTTTAGAAGGGCTTTCGAAAGCTTTATCGAAAATAGGCGATTGGATAAAAAACAATCAGACAGCTTTCAGTGTTATGACCGGAATTGTTGCTACTTTTTTTGCCGTGTGGGAAATAGCCGCGCTTGGAGAATTTATTATAAACGCCGGTGGCGTTGCAGGGATAATTTCTAAATTGACTAAAGTCATTAAAGCTTGCACGATCGCAAAGCTGAAAGATAAGGCGGAGACACTGGCCCTCATCGGATTATATATCAAAGATTTTGCAGTTTCTTTTGCAAAAGCTATCGCAAGTTTTGTTACTCAAACGGCGGCTGTTATTGCAAATACTGCAGCTAAAATCGCAAACACTGTGGCACAGGTGGCAATGACCGTTGCAACGGGGGCGTGGAATGTAATATGTGGTATTGCAACAGTTGTTACAACTGCTTTTGGCGCAGCCGTAGCGTTTCTTACATCCCCAATCGGGCTTGTTGTTTTAGCTATAGGAGCTATTATTGCGATTGTTGTATTGCTAATTAAAAATTGGGATACCGTAAAAGAAGTTACGATAAAGGTCTGGAATGCGATAGTTGATTTTATTAAGGGTATAGTTGACGCTATTGTAAAGTTCTTTAAAGGTCTGTGGGACGGCATCAAGTCAATTTTTTCAAAAGTCGCAGAGTTTTTTATTGGACAGTTCACTGCTTCGGTTAATGGAATAAAAACAGTATTCGGCGCTATAGGGAATTTCTTTTCTGGGATATGGAATGGAATTAAAAATATTTTTTCGTCTGTCAAAGATTTTTTTGTTGGACAATTTGTAGCTTCAGTTAACGGTATAAAAACAGCATTTAGTGTTGTGGGCAGTTTCTTTTCAAATGTGTGGGAAGGGATCAAAAGACCTTTTGTTTCTGTTGCGGATTGGTTCGGGAATATTTTCAGCAAAGCATGGCAAGCGGTAAAAGATGTATTCAGCACCGGCGGGAAAATTTTTGATGGCATTAAAGATGGAATATTAACTGTGTTTAAAACTGTTGTAAATGGCATAATAGGAGGCATTAATAAAGTAATTTCAATACCTTTCGACGGTATAAATTGGGCTCTTAAAAAAATAAAAGGTATTTCAATTGCTGGACTAAAACCTTTTGATTGGATAAGCACAATAAAGGTTCCACAGATACCTAAGCTTGCAACAGGTACAGTTGTTCCAGCAAACTATGGTGAGTTTATGGCCATACTTGGTGATAACAAAAAAGAAACCGAAGTTGTATCCCCATTGTCCACTATTGAAAAAGCTGTAGAAAATGCAATGAAGAGAAATGGTGGTATCAATAATGGCAGACCTATTGTTATTGTTCTAAAAGTCGGTGCAAAAGAGTTTGCAAGAATTTGCATTGACAGCATGAATGAGCTTACACGATTAACTGGTCAGCTTGATCTTGATTTAGTATAGGAGGGCTTATATTGATTTACGATAAAGTATTAATTATTAACAATGTTGATGTATCTTCATATCTAAGTTCATATAAGCCTTATCCGAATACTATGGTTACCAACGAGGAACGAAATGCAAAAGGCGATTTAACTTTCGATATTGTAAAAAAGAAGGCGAAAATCGAATGCACTGTTATGAGTGGCTTGACAGAGTCAGAGGTACAGACAATATTGGGTGCCGTTGATAGCTATAAAGTTTCCTGCCAATACCGTGATACAAGAACAGGCATTATGAAAACAATCAACGCTTATGTTCCGGATCCACAACCGGAGCCAAAAACAATTAAGGCGGGTAAGACTATATACGGTGAATTTCCGCTGACAGTTATAGAAATGTAGGTGATTGAATGTATAACGTAAGTAATGAATTTATAACGGCCGTAAAAGGCACGCCGAGAGAAGTCGTTGGGTATATTACTCTTGGGGACACTATATATGATGATGAAGTTAAATCAATAAATCCATCTATACAGTCCGCAGACGATAAAATAATCGGACAGGCTGTATGTAAATCAGTTGAAATTGAACTGCTTCTTTCAAAATCTGACTTTAGTTCTTTTAACCCCAACAATGAAATCATAGCATATTTAGGATTACAGCTGGCAAGCTCAGTTGAATATGTCCCGCAGGGGAAATTCCTTATCAAAAATTATACATATGATGAAGACAAAGGTGTTCTGAAGCTTTCCTGTGTTGATTATATGGCGGAAACAGACAAGCATACTGTTTCAGAGATTACTGGACTTACTTATCCAATTACAGTTGATGATTATGTTAGTGCTATATGTACTCTGTGTGGCATTGTTAAGAGCTCGAAGTCTTACTGGGGTAGCAACATCACATTAATTCAAGCACCGAATTTCAATGGTTCTGAAAGTCTAAGAGAAGCTCTGAGAGGCATTGCCGAAATGTGCCTGGGCAATTGCTACATGAATAAATCAGGGGAGTTGGAAATCAGTTGCATAGCCGAAGGTACAGCTCAATCGATTACAGCTGACGATTATTTTACAGCTACATTCAGCGAGAAGATAATTCCGATTAATACTGTGTCATTAGTGAGAGATCCTGAGAATGATATTGTATATGCAAAAGATCAGGCAATGATAGATGAAACCGGAGTTTCTGATCTTATTATCACAAATAACGCATTTATGGACCACGACCGTGAAACATTTGCACCTGCACTATTAGAAAAGGTTAAAGGGCTGTCATTTTATCCAGGTGAAATCATCTGGAGAGGTAACCCAGCTCTTGAATGTTTTGAAAAGCTTACAGTTACAACTGCTAACAATGGTACGGTAGACACATTCCTTTTTTGTGAGGAACTTACTTTCAGCGGTGGACTTAAATCTAAAATAACTAATAAGTGCAGCAATAAAAAGGTTGTTGAATATGCAAAGGGTACAACAGTAAAGGAAAGAGTTAGGAATACAGAAATATCTGTTGACAAAACCAATCAGCGCATAGATGCCGTAATTGAAAACAGTTATACCAAGGAACAGATAGACTATGAAATTCAGAGCGGTATGTCTGTCACAGAAAGTAATGTTAAGCTCTATGTTGATGAAAAGAATGAATTAAATTCACACACTTACACAATGGTGCCGGATACATACTCAAAGAATGACATCTTTATCTTGGATAGAGATTATATAACTACACAGAAACATGACTTTCAGGCGGGGCAGCAGCTCTTTGCAACAGACAATCAGATATATGATGAATCACAAGTATATGAGTTCCAGAACGGCGATGTATACGAGTTCCAGGATGGAACAATTTTCTCCCTTGCTAACTTTGATTTTTCTAAATGGAATAAGAAAGACAAATATCAGACTAAAAAGGATGTTTCTGCAAGCCTGGAGCTAACGTCTGAAGAATTACGGCTTGACTTTCAAAATGGTGGGCTATCTTCTAAAGTTACCTTTGATGAAAACGGAATGAATATGTACGACAAAGATGGCAAGAGAACCATTGGCGCGGAAAGTCAGACGGGTAAGCTACAATTAACAGGTGACATATTAAACGAAGAAGGTAATATTCTTGTCGGGCAGAATCGCGGGGTGTTAAGTACTCTTGTTTTTAGTATGAATGTTAAGCGCATTGGGATTACAGAAAATGGAGATACTGCTGCCTTTCAATATTTAAATGCTGGGTTTGATGTATATATTCCTGATAGTTTTGTTATCACTAAAGCTACATTAAAAGCTATTATTTATCCTCAATACTATCAAAATATTTACTATAATGGTGTCAGCAAAGCAAATGGCTGGGGTTACCCAAGAAATATAAAGGCATATATTACAAACACCCCTACTAAAATGGCGGGGTATGCCTTTGGATCTTCATGGCAAGATTTATTTTATAACGTTCAGAATAATGGTGATTTTGTTGATAAAACAAGTTCTTTTTTTGGTCAGGCATCAATAACACCTTATGTAGATCAGAATTGGAATTATAATTCAAATTCAACAGAATTTGCAACCGTTTATACATCGGGTGATATAAAGGATAGTATTCCAAAAGAAAATAGCTCAATTGCTTTTGGGGTTGGATCATTGCCAACTTACGCTCCTGAAACTTCAGCTCTAGTCCAAGCTCAGCAGACAGGATATATAAGCGCAGTATTAGCCATTGAAGGCTACACAGTAATATCAAAATAGGAAAGGAAGGCGAAATTATGGCAAATTATAAAGGGCTGGTAAACGATGGTTCTGAGGTGGATAGATTGTTTACAAAAATCAATAATCTTTCTGTTAAGGATAATCTCATAAGTACTGATACAGATCAGCCACTAAGTGCTAATCAGGGTAAGCTTTTAAATGAAAGCAAACTAAACGCATCGGATGTTCAAGACAATCTATCAAGCACCGATATTAATAAACCATTGTCGGCAAATCAAGGCAGGGTTCTCAATGAGAAAATTGATAGCATGATAGGAAGTGGTTCAAATAGCAATGGTTCCTTTATGAAATTCTCTGATGGCACAATGATATGTAAAACATACGTTGCTTCACAAACTACTGATTCAGCAGGTAAAGTAACATGGACTTTTCCAGCAGCTTTTTTATCTGGGGAAATTCCTAGTGTTACTGTATCACCTGTTGCGTCGTTATCAGCAACACAAAATGCAATTATCGGTGCCACGCCAACAGCAACATCGGTGGTATTATTACACACAATGAGTGGCGCAGCTATTAATACGCAAGCAGTTAGATATTGTGCAACTGCAATTGGTAAATGGAAATAAAAGAAAGGAATGATATTATGTCATACGTTACGTTGAATGTAAAAAACAGAGTCTTTGAAAAAGGTGTGCATTATCAGACATCACCTTTTGGAAGGCGAGACGGCTATTTTCACCAAGGAATTGATATGATAGGCTATCAGTATGCTGGTGACAATATTGTGGCTTTTGCCGATGGTACTGTTTATGTTAATGCTTATGATGACAGTAGAGGCAATTACATAGTGCTTAAGCACTCAAATGACACTGAGACACATTACTATCATATGCGTAACCGCTCAACTCTTGCGCAGGGGACAACTGTCAAGAAAGGGCAGGCACTCGGCTACATGGGCACCACAGGCAACAGCACAGGTCCGCACTTGCATTTTGGAATCAGAATTGGTGCTAACTTCGTTAACCCACTTCCATATCTTGAAGGCAAGTCCGTTCTAGTTCCTGTTCCAAAGCCAGTAGTACCTAAGTCAGTACCAACTTCAGCGCCACAAAAGCAAGACTACATATCATATACAGTCCAAAAGGGCGACAGCTGGTGGGGAATCGCTCAAAATAAGATTGGCAACGGTAACAGATATATGGAGCTTGTTAAGTTCAACGGGCATTCAAAAGCACCTGCTATTTTCCCGGGAAACATCATAAAAATACCTTGCGAAACATCAACAGTAACCGTCAAAGTCCCTGCTAAGGCATCAGCGCCAGCACAAAGGACATATAAGGTTGTTGCTAATGATAGTTACTGGTCAATTGCGCAGAAGTTTCTTAAAAACGGTTCACGTTATAAGGAAATCCAGAAGCTCAATGGAAACAAATCAGTCATACATCCTGGAGATGTATTAATAATACCAAATAAATAATTGGAGGAATAAATTATGAAAAAATGGTTTAATGCAGCAGGAATCAGAGCTATTAAGACAGTAGCACAGACAGCAGTAGCAACAATCGGCACATCGGCAATTATTGCAGACGTAAACTGGGCAATTGTTATATCTGCGTCAGCTCTTGCAGGCATAATCTCATTACTTACAAGCATTGCAGGCTTGCCTGAAGTAGACAAGGAGGCATAAATGGACGAAAAGAAATGCCCTTGCGAGACTGTGATTAAGCTGCGAGATAAAGTAGAAGAGCAAGAAAAACAGCTTGCAAAAGGCGAAACACAGTTTGCAGTCATTAATACAAAACTCAACCTGATAATGTGGGTTCTTGCCACTGTTGGAGCTGCAGTAATTGGTGTAGCAATTAAATTAGTGAGTAAATAAAAGTTAAAGCCCCTGCCGTATTGGTAGGGGCTTTTTTATGTTCTATTTATTTAATATCATTATAGTTGAGTTTGAATACAATTGGCATATTTGAATTGATTTTTAAGTATCTGAAAGCAAGCATGAACTCTCCATCAATACTATCAAATCCGATATTGTATTCTAAGTTGTGTTTTTCCCTTAGTGGCAAATTTTCAGCATACAGTCCTTTGTTAAAACTATAATTCTGTTTAAGTGTTGATGAACTATTAAAGCAATAGAAATTAATATATTTTGCATTGTGTTCTGCATTGAAGTATTGTGTAAAATCGAAATTAATCTTAATTGATTTTACTCCTGTGTTAGGGTCGGTTGTGTTCGTAATGCTATTAATTTTAAATGTGAATCTTACAAAATTATCATTAGGGCTTGAATAATTAATTGTATCTCCGATATTAAAGTATTTATTTGTATCACCTATGTAGAGTGTTTTAGTTTCTGGTTGCGTCGGTGCTGTCGTAACAGGCGCAGAGGCTGTAACTTTCGGTTGTGTGGTGGTAGTATTAGGCGCTTCTGTTTCCACAGGCGCTGTTGTGGTTGTTTCCACTGTCTTCGGCTCTACTCCGAATATTTCAACTTGGCTCATATCTGCTCCTTGCTGTAAGTTATCTTCTTTTTTTGTTTCTTCTTTTTTAGCTCCGCATCCACATATGCAGGATAAGGAAATTAATATTAAGCATAAAATGCTGATGTTTTTTTTCATGATGTCAACTCCTTTATTATAATTATAACATATTTTTACATGTTTTCAATATAGAAAATTACTAAAAATGGTTCTCGAATAATGTACGTTATGATGCAAAAATGACTACTTTTTGACTACTTTGACTATCTTTTGACTACCTGTTTTTGTTCTTATTGGTTCCACACTTAACCACTCAATACATAAGAAAAACCGCTTAAATGCGTTGTTTTTACGCAGATAAGCGGTTTGATGTATGGTCGGAGTAGCGGGAGTTGAACCCACGGCCTCTTGCTCCCGAAGCAAGCGCTCTACCAAACTGAGCCATACCCCGATTGTATATTACCAAAAACGTTTATATTATTTTATAAGCTATATTAATTACACTAAATTAATACTATTAATTATATCAAATTCTATGCTGACTTTCAATATGTTTAAAACAATTTTAAAAATATTTTTCAGAAATTGAATAAGAAATAATATTATGATATACTGTGTAATAGAATTTATTATAAAGGAGAATATATGAAAAAGCACGCGAAGAAAAACTATCTAGCTATATGGTTAATAATAATTATAGTATTATCTTTTGTGATTGGGGGGATTTTTATATATAGTAAATCGAGCAGGAAAAATAAAGATTCATTTTCTATGGATTCACAAAATTCAAGCCTGCATGATTCTTCAAAATTAGATTTATCTTCTGAAATAGATACATCTTCTCAACAAGATTCATCTTCTGTGCCAGATTCATCATCTCCAATAAAGGAATCAAGCAGTGCTGTCGAAAGTAAAAACGATGATGCAATAATGGCATATTCAAATCTTAGTTATTTTAAGGATGAAAATATAAACAGATATATAAAGTTTAAGCAGAAAAATAAAAAACTTTCATATGAACAGGCAATTGTTTATGTTAATATCGGTCTTGATAGAAGTTATTATACATATACCTGTCAGGCTGTGAATTATTCAAGTATAAAGGCTTTGGTTAATAAATACTCTTATCTTCCAAGCACCTATGCACCGACAGATCTTGTTACTATTTCAGCACAGAACAGTACAAGAACTGTTTCCATGCGTAAGGAAGCTGCTCAGGCATTTGAAAAAATGAGCAACGATGCAAGATCTAAAGGTTACATTATAAAAGCTCATAGTACGTATAGGTCATATGAACAGCAGAAATCAATTTATAACAGCTATGTAAAACAGGATGGTCAGGTTGCTGCCGATACTTATTCGGCAAGACCAGGCTTCAGCGAACATCAGACAGGACTTGTGGCAGATGTAGTTGCATCAAACAGCACTGATATTACCGATTTTGATAAGTATAAGGAAAATAGATATGTCCTTGAAAACGCTCATAAATTCGGATTTATTGTACGTTATCCAGTAGGGAAGGAGAATATTACAGGTTATAAATCTGAGCCTTGGCATCTTCGTTATGTCGGAGTAGAAACTGCAACTAAAATTAAAAATCTTAATATTACCTACGATGAATATTGCGCAAAATTTGGATGTTAATAATAAAAGCACTTCTGAAATGAAGTGCTTTTTCTTATATTAACTTATCAAATATTTTTTATAGTAGCTTAGTATAATGTCATAAGCTTCTGGCTTTATATGTATTCCATCACCAGAGTTATATTCATCTTTGAGTTTGCCTTCGCTGTCTTCAAGAAGACTGTGTATGTTTAAATATAAGCAATCATCGCCAAGCTCTTGAGATATCTGTTTTATCTTCAGATTGAATTCATCAACCTGACTACTCTCAAATTCAGCAGTATTAATAGGAGTTATTGAAATAAGTGCAAGCTTTGTGCCAGGGCAAATCTGTCTTAGTTTTTCGATATTTTCCTTATATATTTCATAAAATTCTGATGGGCTTTTTTTAAGGTCATTCATACCAAAACCAACATACAGCATTTTGGGTTTGAAGTCTGAAAGTATATCCTCAAGTCCTTCATAATCGTCCATATAATAGAGATTATTATTGAACATTCCTTCGGCCGATAATCCTTTTTTGTAGATAACCTGAGTGACAGGAACTTTATCGTATGTAACATAACCCATAGTGATACTGTCACCAAGGAAAACTATTTGATCAAATTTCGCATCTATTTTTACTTCATTATCTGTTGTACTGTTTTCACTAGCGCGCCCAAGATCAATAATATTGTTTTCATCCTGTTTAGTATATATATATATCCCGCCAACAGCCAGACTACAGATTATTATTGTAATAAATACCGTAATAAAGTAACGTTTAATAATATCATCTCCATTTTTACTATGCTTTTAATAATACATCACTTTTCAACTTATTTCAACACAGAAAAAACGCCAAAATTACAAGTGCATTGGCGTTTTTATTTATAATATATTACGAAAACATTAAACTAATTTTGATTATCCTTTGTTCTGATTTCAGCTCTCTTGATTTTTCCACCAAGAGTTTTTGGAAGTTCATCAACAAATTCAACAATTCTTGGATACTTGTAAGGAGCAGTAACCTTCTTTACATAATTCTGAAGTTCTTTTTTGAGTTCATCACTTGGCTTGTAATCGTTAGCAAGAACGATGGTTGCTTTAACAACCTGTCCGCGGATAGGATCAGGAGCAGCTGTGATTGCACATTCAACAACAGCATCGTGTTGTATTAATGCACTTTCAACCTCAAAAGGTCCTATTCGATAGCCAGAGCATTTAATCACGTCATCATTTCTTCCGACAAACCAATAATAACCGTTACTGTCACGCCAAGCAACGTCACCTGTATCATAGTATTTTCCACCAATATTTTTTTCAGTCAGTTCATCATCCTTGAAATATCCTGTGAAAAGCCCTGTTGGTGGATTATTTTTTACGTTCATTACAGCGATTGTACCTTCATCGCCATCTTCACAAGGATTTCCCTCAGCATCAACAAGCTGAATGTCATATAATGGCGAAGGCTTTCCTGTTGAACCAGGAATAGGATCAAACCACTGAAAGTTTGCGAGCATTACGGAGCTTTCACTTTGACCGAATCCTTCACAAAGTTTTAGCCCAGTGAGGCTATACCACTTTTTGAAAACTTCAGGGTTAAGTGGTTCGCCAGCAATACAACAGTGTTTAATACAGGAAAGGTCAAACTTTGTGATATCCTCCTGCAGCATAAATCTGAACATTGTCGGTGGTGCACAGAAGGTTGTTACCTTGTGTTTTGTAATCATTTTTAAAAGGTTTAACGGCACAAATTTATCCATATCATAAGCAAATATAACAGCACCACATATCCACTGGCCATAAATTTTCCCCCAGCCGAATTTTGCCCAGCCAGAATCAGATACGCTCATATGAAGCTTGTTTTCCTGAACTTGCTGCCAGTATTTTGCGGTAACAATATGACCAAGTGGGTATGAGAAGTTGTGCTGTACCATTTTTGGCATACCTGTTGTACCTGATGTGAAGTAAACGAGCATAATATCATCCCATTTGATAGCTTCATCACCGGTTGGTCGCTCAAATGTATCAGGGAATTTAGCAGCTTCATCATTTAAGTCAAGCCATCCCTCACGCTTGTCAACAACAAGAATTCTGTTCTTTAGTGTAGTTGTTTCTTTTATAGCTTCATCAACCTGAGTCAGAACAAATTCATCATTAACACAGATGATTGTGCATATTCCAGCGGCATTTGCTCTATAAACAATATCCTTTTTAGTAAGTTGAAGTGAACCAGGTATAAGAATAGCACCTATCTTATGCAAAGCAGTTGCACATATCCAATATTCCCAGCGTCTTCTGAGAATCAGCATTACAACCGAGCCTTTTTTTATACCAATACTTTTAAAAAAGTTTGCCGCCTTGTTCGACATACTTTTTATATCAGAAAAAGTGAATTTCTTTTCTTCACCATTGTCATTGCACCAAACAAGCGCAACCTTTTCAGGTTCCTGTTCAGCCCATGCGTCAACTATATCAAAACCAAAGTTGAAGTTTTCAGGAACATTAACCTTATAATTATTTTTAAAATCTTCATATGAATCAAATTCGCTACGAGGTAAAAATCTATCTAATAACATATTAAATTCTCCTGTTTTTATTCAGCAATTACTGTTAAGAATCTTGCTTTTTGATTTCCGACACATTTTTGTCCATGCTTATGTGCAGGATTAAAATAA
>JAEWZG010000056.1 GCA_023395435.1 Bacillota bacterium | reverse complement strand
TTTTCGATCATAATTATCCCCCTTTTGAGTATATTAAAGTATTTAACTTCATTACATATTATTCAAGAGATAATTATTTAGTGACAATATTTTTAAGGACAAAACAAGAAATTACTAAAAATTATGTGTTTTTGTCCACAATTTTGAAATTTTTAAGATTTCCTATTTTCTGTCTTCTTTCTTCAAGAACTGCCTCAACTTCTGAGTATGATAAACCTTTTTCTGCGCATAAAACAAGGATATGGTACAATAAGTCAGAAATTTCATTAGCAAGCTCAACATTATCGTTATTTTTTGCTGCAATAATCATTTCGCTGCATTCTTCACCACATTTTTTTAGTATTTTATCCTGACCTTTTGAGAATAGGTAGCAAGTATAAGAGCCTTCCTCAAAATTTTCTTTTCTGCTCGCTACTATATGATATAAATCACTAAGTACATTTGACATAATTATTCCTCCATTAATTTATTAAAAAAGCAACTATATTCGCCTGTATGACAAGCAACACCTGTCTGTTTGACATTAATAAGCAAAGTATCGTTGTCACAATCACCATACATACTAATAATTTTCTGTAAATGGCCTGATGTTGCACCTTTATTCCATAATTCATTTCTTGAACGGCTATAAAACCAAGTGTAACCTGTTTCAAGAGTTTTTTTCAAGCTCTCTTTATTCATATAGGCAAGCATAAGGACGGTTTTTGTACAATTTTCAAATACAATAGCCGGTATAAGGTCACTTTTTATAAAGAATTTATCAATGTCATCTATATATATCTTCATATACCCTCCCTGATGCCTCTTACAGCTATGTTCTTTTCAGATAGATATTTCTTGACCTGAGTTACTGTAAGTTCTTTAAAATGGAACAATGAAGCTGCTAGAGCTGCTGATGAATTTGATTTTTCAAAAACTTCGGAAAAATCAGAAAGCTTACCACAGCCACCACTTGCTATAGCAGGAATAGATACAACATTACATACCGCATTGAGCATCTCAATATCAAATCCAGCTTTTGTTCCATCTGTATCAATAGAATTAAGGCAGATTTCACCTGCCCCAAGCTCCTGAACCTTTCTTGCCCATTCAATTGCATCAATATTCATATCAATGCGCCCACCATTTATTACAACAGTAAAAGTACCGTCAGGTTTTCTTTTTGCATCTATACCAACAACTACACATTGACTTCCGAATATGTCAGCAGCTTCTGAAATAAGGTTAGGATTTTTTACTGCTGATGAATTTACAGAAACTTTGTCAGCTCCTGCTCTTAAAGTTTCCCTAAAATCTTCTATTGTAGATATACCGCCGCCGACTGTTAGTGGAACGAACACTTTTTTAGCAGTATTTCGTACCACATCAAGCATTGCTCCCCTACCCTCGTGGGAAGCTGTTATATCATAGAATACAAGCTCATCAGCACCTTGCTTGTTATACATTTCTGCACATTCAACAGGATCTCCGACTTCTTTTATTCCTTCAAAGTTAACGCCCTTTACAACCTTGCCATTTCTCACATCAAGACAAGGAATTATACGTTTTGCAAGCATAAATAATCCTCCTTATCCTTATTTTATTAATTGTGTAAAATTCTTCAGCATTCTAAGTCCCGATTCGCCGCTTTTTTCAGGGTGAAACTGCGCTCCATAAATATTTTTGTTAAATACCAATGCCGGAATTTTTACTTCATAATCGCAATATGCTGATATATTATCGTCATTACAATAAGCCTGATAAGAATGAACAAAGTAAACATATGTATCATAATTCAGACCATGCATTAATGGGCAATCATTCAGAATCTCAAGCTTATTCCAGCCCATATGAGGTATATTTAAGTTTGTAACTTTTATTTTATCAATATTTCCTTTAATTAAACCAAGACCATCAGATTCTGCAAATTCATATCCTTTTTCAAAAAGCATCTGCATGCCAAGGCAAATACCAAGAAAAGGTTTAATTTGAGATTGCTCTTTTATTGTTTGAACAAGTCCAGTATCATTAAGCATTTTCATAGCTGAAGGAAAAGCACCGACTCCAGGAAGTATAATAGCATCAGAATTAATTAAATCTTCTTTTTTATTTGTAAAGCAGTTTTTTATATTCAGGTAATCAAGTGCATTTTTTACTGAAAATAAATTTCCCGCGCCATAATCAACTATCGCTATCATTTATAAAACTCCCTTTGAAGAAAGAACCTCTGTTCCGTTAATTTTTAATGAGTCCTTTAAAGCGTGTGCTACTGCCTTAAATAAAGCTTCGTTCTTGTGATGATCGTTGTTCCCGTAGCCACAGGATGCGTGTAATGTAATCAAAGAATTCATAGCAAAAGCTCTGAAGAATTCTTCCGTAAGACAATTATCATAATCACCGGTTTTGTCATCGTGGAATTTGCACTGAAAAACAAGAAAAGGACGGCCACTAATATCGAGCGAAGCAAAACCTAAAGCTTCATCCATTGGGATAAATGCAGTTCCATAACGTGTTATTCCTGCTTTATTGCCAAGTGCTAGGGCAAAAGCCTGACCTAAAGCAATTCCAGTATCCTCAACAGTGTGATGACCATCAACGACTAAATCGCCAACGACATTTAACTCAATGTCAATTCCACTATGAACAGAAAAAGCTATAAGCATATGATCGAAAAATCCTATTCCTGTTGAAATTGAATGCTTACCTGTACCGTCGAGATTGATTTTAAGCTTTATATCAGTTTCATTTGTTTTTCGTGATATAGATGCACTTCTCATAACGACCTCCTGATTTATTATTTTGTATACCAGTCTTTTATAAACTTTCCGCTTTCAGTAAGCTGGCTATCAGACCAATTTCCAGTTTTTAAATTAGTGCCTGGTTTGAAAATACAACAGCTTTCATTCTTATCGGCAAGTGCCCAATTATAATACCCTATATGGTATGAATCAAGGAGCTGTAACCACTTTCTTGCCTCATTGAGGTCATTACCACCGTTACCATCAGCACTACAATTGCCGAACTCAGAAACCAGTACAGGCAAGCCTGCTTTATAGCACTGCGTCAGTCTGTCTCTTAATGATTGCTTATGGGTCGCAGCATAATAATGCAAAGCATAGACAACATTTTTGTCACTTAATCTGTTATTCACAGGATCTTGAATATCCTGACTCCAGGTGCCAGTTCCGACAATGATTATAGCGTCCTTATCATATTTCCTTATAGTACTGATTACCTTTTCTGCATATGGCTTGATGTTAGTGTTCCAATTAACATTACCATTTGGCTCATTGCAGATTTCATAGATTATATTAGGATACTTATTGTATTTCTTTGCAAATTCGTCAAAAAAGCTGATTGCCTCGGAAGTATATTTATTAGGATCACCTGGGTTTAAAACATGCCAGTCGATTATTACATAAATTCCTAGATCAATGCAATACTGAATGCCTTTGTTCATAAGCTCCTTGTTAATTTGTTTATTATTTAAATAACAGGAACCATTGCCATATTCATCAACATACATAGCAAGTCGTATACTATTTACGTTCCAATCATCACGAAGTGTTTTAAACGATTCTTTTGTAACAATATCAGGGAACCATGCTATGCCGTGAGTTGACAAGCCTTTAAGCTGATAGACATTATTGTTTTTATCAACTATATGAGTTCCATTGACTTTTAATTGTCCGTGCTGATTAACAGGAATTCCTGTATTTTTAACTGGCGGTTTTGCAGTAGTTATTGAAGTGTTTGAAGAAGAATCAGCAACAGAAGAATCTACTATTGAAGAACTTTCAATCTCAGAAGAGGCCTCTGAAATTGAGGAACTATTAGAATTACTTGAGTTATCAGTATTATTAACTGATCCAATATTAATTTTGCAGGATGAAAATATGAACATTACTGATACTAATAATAAGAGTAAATGCTTTCTTAAAAGCTTCATAAAAATGTCTCCTTTTTATTATCCTTAAATTAATACTTATTAATAATGTTTTCAAATGTTTTGATTACTATTGCATTTTCTTCTTCTGTTCCGGTTGATATTCTTAGATAACCATCAAAGCATCTTACAGCAATTGATTGATTTAATAATTCTGAATATATTTCATTAGCTTTATTAGTTTTAATAAAAACAAAATTAGTTGTAGTTTTATAAACTTTTTCTATACAAGTGCATTTGCTAGATAATGTAACGAATGAATTATAAAAGGCTTTTGTACTTTCAATAATTTGTTTTATATTAGCGTTTAATAGAGCAGTGTTGCTGAAAGCAACCTCAACAAGCTTTTGTGATACTAAATCTGTGTTATAAGGTGATTTTGCAGCTTTTAAAGCAGTAGTAATAGTTTCGCCAGCAACAGCAAAACCAAATCGTATTCCTGCAAGTCCGATTGCCTTTGAACAGGTTTTTAGAATTATAAGATTATCATAGCTTTGCACTTCACTTAAAATACTCTGATCCCAGAAATCCATATAAGCTTCATCAACGACAACAAGACAGGATAAGCTCTCCACAACTTTTAAAATACTTTCCCTATCAATACCGATTGAAGTCGGATTACATGGGTTCGAAAATATAAGCATTTTTGCATTGCTGTTCTTGCAATAATCGATAAGCATATCACAGCAAGTTTCAAATGAATCATAATCCTTTTGATAATTTAAAACTTCAAGCTCATAAAGGCTTCCATAAAAATCATACATTGAAAAATCTGGTGTCAAGGTAACAACCTTGTCACCACTTTCAAGGAAACAACTTGTTATTATTGATATCAATTCATCAGAACCGTTTCCTGCTGTAACAAATCTACTATTGATACCATAAAATTCAGCGAATGCATTAATAGCTTTTGTTGCAAAAGGGTCTGGATATCTGTTGAGGTCAAGCATTGTTATTTCCTTAGAAATAATATCTGACAATGAATCATTAAGATTTATGTAAGATTCATTTGCATCAAGTCTAATTTTATATTCTCCTTCAATCGGGTCATAAGGTTTTAGGTTTATAAGTTTTCTATTAAGTTCATAACCCATTTGTTAAAACCTCACTTTAATTGAGTTTGCGTGTGCTGTTAAACCTTCCTTTTCGGCAATTAGAATAATATCATCCTTTGCATTGGCAAGTGCATTATCAGTATAATATATATAACTTGAACGCTTTGTAAAGCTACTTACTGATAGCGGTGAGAAGAAACGTGCTGTACCACTAGTAGGTAGAACGTGGTTTGGTCCAGCGTAATAATCGCCCAAAGGTTCAGGAGAATAAGCACCAAGGAATATTGAACCAGCATTATCAAGACGACCGAGATATTCTATAGGATTATCGAGTAAGACCTCAAGATGTTCAGGTGCAAGGCTATTAGCAAGCTCCACGGCTTTATTTGTATTATCGCATATGATTATTGCACCGAAGTCTTTTAGTGATCTTTCTATTATTTCAGCTCTTGAAAGTGATTTAATTTGTCTTTCAATTTCTGCATTTGTTGCATCAGCAACAGTTTCGCTTGTAGTAACAAGAATTGATGATGCAAGCTTATCATGTTCAGCCTGTGACATTAAGTCAGCTGCAATATACTTAGGGTTTGCCTTGTGGTCAGCGAGAATTAGTATCTCACTTGGTCCAGCAATCATGTCAATATCAACGATTCCATATAAAAGCTTTTTGGCGGTTGCAACAAAGATATTACCAGGGCCGACAATTTTATCAACCTTTGGTATTGTTTCTGTTCCAAAAGCTAGAGCAGCAACAGCCTGTGCTCCACCTGAAAGGAATATTCTGTCAACTCCGCATATTGCAGCAGCAACGAGTATATCTTTGTTTGGTGTGCCATCTTTAAGAGGAGGTGTTACCATAATTATTTCTTTTACTCCAGCAATTTTTGCTGGAATTGCATTCATAAGAACCGATGACGGATAAGCGGCTGTTCCACCAGGAACATAAAGACCAACTTTGCTTAGTCCTCTTACCTTCTGACCAAGAATTGAACCGTCAGGTAATGGATTAACAAAACCTTGTTCCTTTTGTCTATTATGGAAGTCTGATATATTCTCCATAGCATTAAGCAAAGCATTAACAAAGCTTTCATCAGCTTCGGTCATTGCGTCATTAATTACTTCTCTTGGAACTTCATAGTATTCAGGTAGCTTGCCGTCAAATTTTTCTGTATAAGTAAGAACTGCCTTATCACCGTTTGTCTTGACGTTTTCAATTATTTCAGAAACAACAGCAGTAACCTTTTTATCTTTCTCAGCATTTCTGGTATCAAGCTTTTTTAAGAATTCGTATTCATCTTTATCATTTGCATATATTTTTTTAAGCACGCTATCACCTCAAATGTTACTTTCTATCTGTTTTATTAATGCTTCTATTTCATTCTGTCTTAATTTCATACTTACCATATTGACAATTAATCTTGCTGAAATAGGTGCAATATCTTCAATTACTTCAAGACCATTTTCTTTTAGTGTTGTTCCTGTTTCAACAATATCAACTATTCCGTCTGATAACTCAAGTAAGGGAGCAAGTTCAACTGAACCTTCAATCTTAACAATTTCAACATCCATACCCTTACTTTCAAAGAAAGCTCTTGAAACATTTGGATATTTTGTTGCAATTGTTTTTACATTATAGCCTCCGTAAAATAAACTTCCCTTTTTAGTAGCAAGTGCAAATCTACATTTTCCGAAGCCTAAATCAACAAGCTCAAAGAACTTGCCTTGCATTTCCATAATTGTGTCCTTACCGACAACACCCATATCACAAACACCATGTTCAACGTATGTAATAACGTCTGCTGCCTTTGCAAGTACTACTTCAAGGTTTGCATCTGGTATTGATAGAATAAGTTTTCTGCCCTTTTCATGTAATGCTGTGCAATCAAAACCTATTTTCTCAAGCAGACCCATTGTATCTTTTTCAAGTCTGCCTTTTGTTAAAGCAATTCTTAATGGCTTAATCATTGTTAGCACCACCTTGCAAATTAATAAATTCTATACTTTCAGAAACTATACAAATTTCATTTATACCACATAGTTTTGCATATTTTTTTACTTCTTCAATAGTTTCAAAAACTGCATTTTCAACTTTTTTACCATCATTGCAAAGCTTATGAGCAACTGTAAGAGCTTTCATTTCATAACCGTTGTTTCCAAAAACAATTATATCAGTTTTTGGGTTGTTTGAAGATTTACTATTTTTTCTTATTATTGAAGAAACTGCATCAACATTTATGCCAAAGCCAATAGCAGGAACATCATAGCCAAATTCAGATATTAGCTTATCATACCTTCCGCCAGAAAGAACAGCCTCACCATAGCCCTGAAGGTAGCCCCTGAAGACAATACCTGTATAATAATTTGTACGATTAACAATACCGAGATCAACAGCAATTCTTCCGTTAAAACCTATCATTTCTAGATTGTTATATAAATCCTTTAAATCGGATAAGATAAGCTCAATTTTCTCATCAGAGAATAATGTAGAAGCTTTTTCAAATACCTCAACTCCACCAAATAATCTTGGGAGTTGCTTTAATGCCTTTGTTATCTGATTATCACCGATTGAATCAAGTAAGTCATTTAATGCTGGATAGTTCTTTACTTCAATTAATCTTCTTATATCTTCCTGAACAGATGAATCAACGTCAAGTCGCGATACAAGCTCAGTAAAAAATCCAATATCGCCAATTTCAATTCTGAAATTCTCACAATCATATAAAGATAAGGTCTGTATAGCAAGGGATAATACTTCAAGGTCAGCTTTCTTTGATGAAGAGCCGATAAGTTCGATACCAGCCTGAACTTCCTCATCACTTCTACCTGAAAGAGCAGGATTGATTAAATATATACTCTGATTATAGAATAAACGTAAAGGCAAAGCATAATCCTTAAGTCTTGTTGCAACCATTCGCGCTATTGGAATGGTAGAATCAGGTCTTATTGCGATAAGTCTGCTCTTTGCATCAGTAAGCTTATATATGCTTTCCTGAGGCATGTAGCTAGATTTCTTATTGAATACATCAAAGAACTCAATACCCGGTGTCATAACTTCACTATAACCCATACCAATAAAAATATTTCTAAGATTGTTTTCTACTTCTCTTCTTGCTTGACATTCGCCAAAAAGCAAATCTTTTGTTCCCTCTGGGGTAATAAGATCAAATCTATTCATAAATTGCCTCCACTTTAGTGTATTAACGTGATACTATGATATCATAATATCACAGTATGTAATAAATGTCAATAAGGCACAATATCTAAATTAAAATAACGTCATCTGGCTTGTATCGGGCAAATCACCAAAAGCACCCATATTCTTTAGTACTTCTATGACAGTTTTTGAGGCTGAACATCTCGACTGAAATTCTTCAATTGAAATAAATTCACCCTGTTGGGCTGCTTCATAAAGGCTCTTTGCAGCGTTTTCTCCAACACCCTTTAATGAGCAGAATGGCAATCTTAATTTTCCGTCTTCTATTTTATAAATAGTTGCATGTGATTTATAAATATCAACAGGTAAAAACTCAAAACCTCTGCATAGCATTTCATTTGTGAGCATAATCATTTCAAAAATATTGTCTTCTTTTGTGCTTCTGTCATTTCCTTTTTGCTTAAGTTCATCAAGCTTATATCTTGTTGCAATTTTTCCTTTTACAGCAACTTCGGCATCAAAATCTTCACCACGAACAGTGAAAATAGCTGAATAGAATTCAAGTGGCTTATGTACCTTGAACCACGCAAGTCTTATACCAGCAATTACATAAGCAGCAGCATGTGCCTTTGGGAACATATATTTGATTTTAAGACAGCTATCAATATACCATTGCGGTACATTATTATCAAGCATAGTCTGTTTCATTTCATCAGTGAGGAGCTTTGGGGCATTACCTTTTCTTGTAATCTCCATTATTTTAAATGAAAGCTTTGGATCAACCCCGTGATAAATAAGATAAGTCATAATACTATCACGAGTTCCAATAACTTCACTGATTGTACATGTGCCTTTTTTTATAAGCTCCTGAGCATTGCCAAGCCAAACGTCAGTACCGTGTGAAAGCCCAGAAATCTGCAACAAGTCGCTGAAATTCTTTGGTTGTGCATCAAGAAGCATCTGTCTAACGAAAGCTGTTCCCATTTCTGGTATGCCAAGAGTTCCGGTTTCACAATCAATTTCTTCAGCAGTTACATTCAGAGCTTTTGGCGAGGTGAAAAGACTGTAAACGTCTTTATCGCTCATGTTAATATCCATAACAGACATTCCAGTCATATCTTCAAGATACTTATATAAGGTCGGTACATCATGACCGAGTTCGTCAAGCTTAAGTATTGTATCATGCAATGAATGGAAGTCAAAATGCGTTGTTATAATATCTGAATCAGACTTGTCCGCTGGATGCTGCACAGGTGTAAAGTCATATACATCATAATCTGAAGGAACAACAACCATTCCGCCAGGGTGTTGACCTGTTGTTCTCTTTATTCCTGTGCAACCAATTGTAAGCCTATTTTCTTCAGCAGAGCTTACAATCATATTCTTCTCTTCAAGATATTTTTTTACATAGCCATATGCCGTTTTATCAGCAACAGTTGCTATTGTTCCAGCTTTAAATACATGGTCAGAACCGAACAATTCTTCCGTGTATTTATGAGCTCGGGATTGATAGTCACCTGAGAAATTAAGGTCAATATCAGGAGCCTTGTCCCCATCAAATCCAAGGAATGTTTCAAAAGGAATATCATGACCGTCACGCCTCATATCAATGTCACAGTTCGGACAATTTTTAGGCGGAAGGTCAAAGCCCGAACCAACTGAACCATCTGTAATAAATTCACTGTGTTTACATTTAGGACATACATAATGAGGAACAAGTGGGTTAACTTCAGAAATTCCAGACATTGATGCCACAAATGAAGAGCCAACAGATCCTCTTGAACCGACCTGATAGCCGTGTTCCATAGAATTTGCTACTAGTTTTTGAGCAATCATATAAAGAACAGCGAAACCGTGCTTTATAATAGAAGTAAGTTCCCTGTCAAGTCTTTTTGATACAATTTCAGGAACTGGGTCGCCATATATTTCTTTTGCTCTTTCCCAGCAGATTCGCTGTAGATCTTCTTCTGCTCCCTCAATGTAAGGAGTGTATGTACCTTTTGGAATTGCCCTGATATCACCATCAATCATATCAGCTATTTTATTTGTGTTTGTAACAACTACTTCAAAAGCCTTATCTTCACCAAGATATGCAAATTCCTTAAGCATATCTTCAGTAGTTCTGAAATATAGTGGTGGCTGAAAATCAGCGTCTTTAAATTTAACAGAAGTAAGAATAGTTCTGAATAGACTGTCCTTTTTATCTATAAAATGAACATCACCTGTTGCTACAACAGGAATTTCAAGTTCATCACCAAGAGCAATAATCTTTCTGTTGATATCACGTAACTGTTCTTCACTCTCAACGCTGCCATTCCTAAGCATAAAAGCATTGTTTCCAATAGGCTGTATTTCAAGATAATCATAGAATTTTGCAATTTCTATAAGTTCATCGTGACTTGCTCCCTGGAATACTGCTTGAAATAGTTCACCAGATTCACAAGCACTTCCTACAATAAGTCCTTCTCTGTACTTTATAAGTTCAGATTTAGGTATTCGTGGAGTCTTATGAAAATATTTAAGATTTGAATATGAAACAAGTCTATATAAATTTTTAAGTCCAACACTATTTTTCACAAGAATAATCTGGTGGAATGATTTAAGCTTATTAATATCAACTCCACTAAGGTTTGAATTAATTCTATCTATTGACAATTCAGGATTATTTTCTAATAATCTTTTTGAAAGGATTATGAAGATTTTCCCTAATACAGTTGCATCATCGCATGCTCTATGGTGATTGAAATCTCCTACCTTAAGATGTTCAGCAATAATATTAAGCTTATGCTTTTTAAGTTCAGGAAGCATACTTTTTGACATAATAACAGTATCTATTGAAGTATAAGGAAAATCAATGTTATGTCGATTTGCACAAGCATTAATGAAAGAAGTATCAAAAGGAGCATTATGTGCAACAAGCACTGGTTTATCCCCACAGAATTCCATGAACTGAGTGAGTGCATCTTTTTCAAGAGGGGCATCGTGAACCATATCATCAGATATTCCTGTAAGTTCAGTAATTCTTTGAGGAATAGGCTTTTGTGGATTTACAAATATATTGAAAGTATCTACTATTTCAAGATTTTTAAGCTTTATTGCTCCAATTTCAGTCATTCGTTCAGTGTTTGCACTCAAACCTGTCGTTTCAAGGTCAAAAACAATAATTTCATCTGTTATTTTTCGTTTATCCATGCCAACAACAGCATGCTGATTATCATTAACCTGATAAGCTTCTATCCCATAAATCAGCTTGAATTCTCCGCCATTCTTCTTTATCTTATCGACAGTATTCATAGCGTCAGGGAAAGCCTGACAAACACCGTGGTCAGTAATAGCTATTGCTTTATGACCCCAATTAAAAGCTCTATTAATAAGTTGTTCAGCGGGTGTAATAGCATCCATTGCCGACATATTTGTATGTAAGTGAAGTTCAACACGCTTTTGTTCGCTATTATCCATTTCAATTTCTTTAGATACTTTCATAATATCTTTTGGTCTTATAACAACCTCATTATCAAACTTATCGTAATTCGCTTCGCCAGAAATTATAAGTGTTGAGCCATTTTTTATTTCTCTTATTGCATCAGCCTTAGAAACACTTTCAATAAGTTTTAATACTATTGAGGATGTATAGTCGGTAATCATTATTGAAATTATAACTTTGTTTCCATCACGGGTAACTTTTTCAGAATAGCTGAAAACATCGCCCCAGATAATTACCTTTCCGCTCTCCTGTGAAACATTTTTTATTTCAATCATCTGACCGTTATCAGATATCTTATTTCCTTTAATAATCATTGCATTGCTTTTAAGAAATGGCAGACCCGTAAAGCTAACAGAATTCACACTTTTAAGGTCAACCGGAGAATTATTCTTTTCAGTTTGTTTTGGTTCAGGTGGAACATATACAGGCATTTGTGAAATAATATCTGCCTTCATTTTTTCATGCTTGTCCTCATCATTTTCAAGAATACCTGTGATTTTTACAGTTATATTTTTGCTGAATTCTTCATAAATAATCTGAGGAATAACAGTTTCAATCTTTGCCATTTTTATAAGATTATAGCCACCGTTTTTTAGTGTAATTGTAAGAACATTTTCTGAAAAGTCTGCATCAGCATTATCAAGAAAGCCGTTTACAACGGAAAATCTGGTTTTGAGCTTATGTACAAGGTCAGGAAAATAATCTGCATTAAACATATCAGGATTATACTTACATAGCAAATTAACGCCCTCAAGTCCGAGAGCGTTTTTCATATTATTATTGAAAATATTTATATTTGTATAAGTCTGTAAACTCGAAAAAGCAGAAATAATTGTCATATATTTATTGTTGTCGGAAAAAGATATTTTTATTAATTTTCCGTCTTGTAATTGTTTCGGAATATTATTAGAATATTCATTAAAAAACTGTGATAACTTTATTTCGCTCATTTTATTAATCCTTTTACAATTTATCTATTTCTGACATCAGTTCTGAAATTATGTCGTCCTCGCTTATTTTACGGATAATTTCACCCTTTTTGAACAGAATTGCACATCCGTCGCCACCAGCAATACCAATGTCAGCTTCTCTTGCCTCACCAGGACCGTTCACAATACAACCCATAACAGCAACTGTAATGTTTTTATTAATATTATTTAGTTTGCTTTCTATTTCATTTGCAAGCTTAATAAGATTAATTTTTGTTCTTCCACAGGTTGGACAGGATACAATTTTGACTCCGTCATATTTATTAATACTCTTTAGTATATCTTTAGCGGCAGCAATTTCAAGAACTGGGTCAGCAGTAAGAGATACTCTTATTGTTTCACCTATTCCGTCAAGAAGAAGTGAGCCTATTCCTACTGAAGATTTAATGAGTCCCATTCTCTCAGTGCCAGCTTCTGTTACACCAAGATGCAATGGATAGTTACATTTCTCAGCAAGTAGGCGATATGAATTCACCATAGTTTTTACATCTGAAGATTTTATTGAGATTACTATATCATTAAAATCATATTTAGTGAGCATCTCAGCGTGATTCAAAGCGCTTTCAACTAATGCTTCAGGTGTTGGAGAACCATATCTTTCAAGTAATTCTTTTTCTAATGACCCGGAATTTACACCTATTCTTATTGGAATATTCCTTGCCTTACATGCATCAGCCACTTGTTTTACTCTGTCACTATCACCGATATTACCAGGATTAATTCTTATCTTATCAATTCCCGCAGCAACAGATTCAAGCGCAAGTTTATAATCAAAATGAATATCAGCAACCAGTGGAATTGAAATCTTAGATTTGATTGCTGGAATAAGTTGAACAGCATTTTTATCTGGAATTGAAACTCTTAATATCTCGCAACCAGCTTTTTCAAGTTCAATAGCTTGTTTTA
>JAEWZG010000055.1 GCA_023395435.1 Bacillota bacterium | reverse complement strand
GTGATTACAATATATCAGAAATTCGTTCAGTGCTAGCATCTATGGGGTTCAAACAGAACGATATTGGAAAAAGCTTATCTGTTTTAAGCGGTGGAGAAATTATAAAATTGTTGCTAGCTAAAATGCTTATGGGTAGATATAACATCCTACTAATGGATGAACCCAGCAACTTCCTTGACATACCAAGCTTAGAGGCTTTGGAAATACTAATGAAGGAGTATGCCGGAACTATAGTGTTTATCACCCATGACAAACGCTTACTCGAAAATGTGACTGATGTAATTTATGAAATTAGTGATAAGAGCTTAAAGCAGATTCGATAAACGGACTGAACTATAAGATTTTAGAAAAGTGGCTTTATGAAGAAATGGATTTTAATCCTGCACCAATGACAGGAATTCGAAAAGCGATGAAAGAATTTAAGGAGGTTTTCTAATGGGTTTTTACTCAATTTTTGTAATTGATAAACTTCATTATCAACCAAACGAAAAATAAAAGGTTATAATGAATTGTTGAAATGAATTCATTATAACCTTTAAGGAGAGGTTATAATGAACAAAGTAAATATAAAAGATAGTCAAAATTTTATTACTTCAAAATATCACATAGAAAAAATAATGAATTGCATTAGTTTAGATGAAAAAGATAACATTTTTGAAATAGGTGCAGGCAAAGGTCATTTTACTGTTGAATTGATAAAAAGATGTAATTTTGTAACGGCGCTAGAAATTGATTCTAAATTATGTGAGGTAACTCGTAATAAGCTCTTAAATTACCCTAACTATCAAATAGTAAATGACGATATACTGAAATTTACATTTCCTAGCCACAATCCATATAAAATATTTGGCAGTATACCTTACAACATAAGCACAAATATAATTCGAAAAATTGTTTTTGAAAGTGCGGCCACAGTAAGTTATTTAATAGTGGAATATGGTTTTGCTAAAAGGTTATTAAATACAAACAAATCACTAGCATTGCTGTTAATGGCAGAGGTAGATATTTCTATATTAGCAAAAATTCCTAGGCATTATTTCCATCCAAAACCTAAAGTGGATAGCACATTAATTGTATTAAAAAGAAAGCCAGCAAAAATGGCATTTAAAGAGAGAGAAAAATATAAAACTTTTGTAATGAAATGGGTTAACAAAGAGTATGGAAAACTGTTTACAAAAAATCAATTTAATAAAGCTTTAAAACATGCGAGAATATATGATTTAAACAATATTAGTTTCGATCAATTTTTATCGTTATTTAATAGTTATAAAATATTTAACGGCTAAAAACAATAAATCACTTGTAACTGTAAATGTTTAATTATAGGTAGGATAGCATAGGTTAAGTGCTATTCTGCCTTTTTAAAGTAAGGTATACGTTCTAGAGAGAGACTGGATATGTTCCTGTCTACCGATAGCCCCAAAAACGCAGTAGATATGTTTCCACAAACAATGGTCAAGCTTGGATATGTTCCCCCAAATGACCCTTGATATAAACAGGGCTTGGGACAATGAATTTGATAGCTATCCTATCCTCTTAACACATGTTGAGACGGTAGTGTTGATGACAAGAAAATAATCAAAAATGCTATAAAAGCCTTTATATATAGCGTTTGTAGAAATTGTGATATAATTATTATTAGAAATAGAAGTAATAATTCTTATCCAACCTGGCAACTTGATAGTAAGTGTTGTGTTGACAGGTTGGATATTTTATTAGTCGAGTTGATAAGAAGTATACAGAGTAGTGAAATGAAGAGGTGGGAGTAAATGAGTAAAGGAGTAATCTATATTTTAACGAATCCTTCTTTTCCTGATTATGTGAAAATAGGGTATGCACAGGATTTAGAAAAAAGAATGAACCAATTGAATAGAATTGAAACTATTCCATTTGCATTCCGTGCTTACGCTATATATGAAGTAGATTCAAATTTAACGGACTTAGTATTGCATGATTTGATTGACCGATTAAATCCTGATTTACGTTCTATAGAAAATTTCGATGGCAAAGAGCGTAAGCGTGAGTTTTATGCAATGAAACCGGAAGCTGCATACAGCCTATTAGAATGTATAGCTAAAATAAGTGGGACGGAAGATCGTTTGATGAAAATGTCAGCTGAAGGTCATGAAATTCTTGATGAAGAAACAGCTGCAGAAGTAGCAAAAGAAGCGAAAAGAGGTCCGTTTAGATTTAGCAAATATGACATTCCTTTTGGCTCAATCATTAAGTACGTTAATGATCCAAGTATAGAAGCGATTGTAGTTGATGATAGACATATTTCGTATAAAGGTGTTACAACTTCAACTTCTGCATTGGCTCAGGAATTGCTAGAATATGAGTATCAAGTTCAAGGAACAGCATACTTTACATATGAAGGCGAGAAGCTAACAGAGCGTAGAAATAGAATGGAAACTAAGAACGATGGTTGTTTCTAAGAATATATGAGAATGAAAGAGTTGCTATAGGTTAAAGGGCACCAGGGATAAACCTGGTGCCTTTTTCCTGTTATTTTATATGGAAGTTTTCGTGAAAGAGTTTTTAGCCCTCTTTCTGGGTTTGTTGAATAAATTCATATGCCCTAGACTTCTTAAGTTCTGGTGTAACTTGTTCAGCTATTTCTTGCTTACTGTAACCTTCGCTAAGCATTCTGATACAGCTAGACTTGTGTGGTTGCTGACATTTGTCATAGTATTCAATAAGCATGTCCAATGCCATGTAAAAAAATTCAAGGTCCTCATTCGCAGTCGTACCGGTTGGGTCCGTTGCGTTTTTATCTGGATCATTAATATCATCCAGCATTTTGTCCAAGGAAAGATCATCAGATTTGTTTGAGAATCTATGTAAATACTCGTGTACATCACTATTAAATAGTTTCATTGATGAATCCTTTGCTAAGGCTCTTACTGGTGTAAATCCTACAAGTACCTTTTTGCCATAGAATTTCCATGTTTCAAGGTATATCATTGTAAGAAGTGCGATTACTAAAGTCTTTGTAAAATTCATTTTTTGTTGCCATATTTTATTTCCTCCTGTGATTGACCCGGAGGAAAAGTGATGACAACTTGCCAGAATATAGTTGGCCATAGCCATAGTGAGTTTCCTCCTATTGGTTTTTGGCCAGCTGTCCTATTAGGCTGGTTTGATTATTTTGTTGTTTCATCAAGACTAAATAGGACCACTCTTGATCAGGGAGTGTTAGGCTTGAATGAAGGGCGCCTTTAACGTCGGCCTCCGGACGAATTCATCACCTAAGGTTTGGAAAGATTTGGAGATGTTTGCACATGCCTGCTGGGTGATGAGGATATATCATGCACAATCTAAAATAAAAATCATAAATCGCTAAAATATATTAGCGTTCGCAAATAAATAATTGAGATTTGCAAATTTAAGTGATATAATGTTGTAAGTTGCGATGACTATTTCATCGGAATTCGTATCTTACAAGAATAATTGTACTGAATATATATGGAAAAGTAGTTGCCACCGTTTTGACGTAAAATTGCTATCATTTTTCCAAGGATGTACTTAGGGGGGGATTGTTAAGTGAGCGAATTTAATATTTCGATATTTATAAAAACCATGCAAAATGGCTTGGCAGAAGATAATAAGCAAGAAGCAGCAGGGAGATTATTACTTGATTCTGTTGCAAAGCAAAACAGTGTCCTAGTAGACGTTGATGGAAAAATGATTACAAATCTGGTTAAAAGAAAAGCACCGGTACACGATGCGATTAGAACAGCAGCTGCAAAATCAGAAGTGATTAAGCAAGTTATTGAATACTACAAAGAAATAGTAGTTAAAAAACTCAATCCGCACACTTTTGCAGATGCTTGTTTAGAAATACTCAAAATACTGGAGCGAGATGCTACAGTGCCAATGGAAAAGTATAAAGAATTAGAAAAGTTATATGATAAAGGTGAAAGCGGAGAGTTTTTAGCAATGTGTTGTTTGTATGCTTTATGACGATCCTTTCAAGCAAGCGGAATATGCATATAGTTTAATAGAAAGTGAGGAAGTAAATGAGTAGAAATGTTACCGTTATCCCGGCAATAAGGCGTGTCGGTAATAACATAAAATCAGAAAATAAGCCTAAGCTAAGAGTCGCAGCGTACTGCCGTGTTAGTACTGACAGCGATGAACAGGCAACCAGTTATGACACCCAGGTTGAGCATTACACAATTTTTATTCAAAAGAATCCAGAGTGGGAATTTGCAGGGATTTATGCCGACGATGGGATTTCGGGAACTAATACCAAAAAGCGTGAAGATTTTAATCGTATGATTGAGGACTGCAAAGCAGGAAAGATTGATATGATCATTACTAAGTCCATCAGCCGATTTGCAAGAAATACACTAGACTGCTTACGATACATTAGGGAGCTGAAGGATAAGAATATTCCAGTGTTTTTTGAAAAGGAAAACATCAATACGATGGATTCAAAGGGTGAGGTTCTTCTTACAATCATGGCTTCCCTGGCTCAACAAGAAAGCCAATCACTTTCGCAAAATGTAAAGCTAGGATTTCAATTTCGCTACCATAATGGTGAGATGACAGTCAATCATAATCGCTTCATGGGATACACCAAAGATGAAGATGGAAACCTTGTGGTTGATGAGGAAGAAGCAATAGTATAAGAAGAATATACCGAGAATACCTGGAAGGCAAGAGCTTGATTCAAATAGGACGTGGACTTGAGGCGGATGGGATACTTACTGGAGCAGGCAAGGAACGCTGGCGCCCGGAAACAATAAAAAAGATGCTTTCCAATGAGAAGTATATAGGGGATGCACTTTTACAAAAAACATATACAGTTGATTTTCTTACAAAAAAGCGAGTTAAGAATGAAGGGATTGTTCCACAATACTATGTAGAGAATAGTCACCAAGGCATTATTCCTAAGGATTTGTTCATGCAAGTTCAAGAGGAAATGATACGAAGGGCCAATATGAAGGCCGGGAAGAAGAAACGTGTTTATAGCAGCAAGTACGCATTATCCAGCTTGGTGTTTTGCCCTAAGTGTGGCGACATTTACCGCAGGGTAGCATGGAACAATCGTGGTAAGCATTCCATAGTATGGAGATGCTGTACTAGAGTTCAAGGTGGTCCAAACGCTTGTGACGCAGAGACATTTATGGAAGAAGACCTTCAGATGGCAACGGTAGCTGCCTTCAATACTCTTTATTCAAGCAGGGATAGCATGTTGGAAATCTTAAAAAATAATATAGCTGAGGTTATTGATTCACCTGAGAGTACCCTTGATGGAGTGCAGACTAGATTAGAAGAAGTGCAGCAGGAGCTATTAAAAAAGGCAAACTCCAAACAAAACTATGATACGCTGGTTCAAGAAATAATGGATCTGCGTGAAAAGAAGCAAAATATAATGGTAGAAGCAGCAGAGCAAAATGGTTACAAAAAGAGAATTACTGAATTAGAAGAATACCTTCAAAACTATCAGCAAGAGCTAATAGAATATGACGATCAATTGGTAAGGCTGCATATTCAAAGAATAATGGTTTACAGTAACCATTTCGAGATAGAATTTAAGGCAGGATTTAAATTAAATATTGAGCGGTAGCATTGGCAGGAGAGACTCTATAGTAGGGGGCTCCTGTTTTTTATTTATCAGAAAGTTTAGATAGTATTGTATCCATATAGATTTTCAAGGAAAAATATGGTACAATAAATTATCTTATTTGTGTAATTTATTATAACGAGCGAGGTGAGCTCAATGATTAAAAATAATCTGGAGATTGATGTAAAAGTAAAATGTATGGAAGAGGGAATAACACAGGCACAATTAGCTGAAAAAGTTGGGACGACAGCTCCGTATGTTAATAGAATTATCAAAAATCCAGAAAGCGTTGTAAACAAGACTTTTGTAAGCATGATGGAACAACTCGGATACGACATAGTACTTACTTATGTTAGGAGAGAGGAAAATAAATGAATATACAGCTAGCAAAATCAATTTCATACGATGAGATACGAACTGAATATAAGAAGTATCTTAAATCTTGCGGCTTTGCAAAAAGTACTGTTCAAACATCATATAATGATAGCTTTTATCTTTGGAATAAATCAGGTGCAGATGTTTTTTGGAGAGTAATTGTAGATTATAATTTTGAAGAAGTAGCAAAAGTGGAATTATTAGATGATCTTAGGGAAAACACAACTGGTGATCCACAGAAGCTTGTTAATGGGTATATGTCTCATTTGAGGAGGTTTCGTAAGTTCTTAGAAATTACACCTGAAATATCCGTAGAGTTAAAAAAAGATAAGATTTTCAAAACTGCGAAGAAAACAGAGAATGTGCCATTACCATGTCCAGAACAGCTTGAGCATTACCTGAAGCAGTGGGAGGGATTGGAGAACTATCATCTTCAAGAGGATGCTCTTGATAAGTTGTTTTATGAGCTGTGCCCAGAGAATAAATCTATTTCTGATATTTTACTTAAGGTGGCAACTCTCAATGATTTTTATAGTACAAACATTTTCTCGGTATACCCGGTTGCAAAACATATTCTAGAACTGGACATAGATGGACGTTTACAGGCGGGTGACGTAACGCTTATCCATGATATAAAAAAGGTCGTTATTAATGGAAAGCCTCAAAACTTCTACTCTTTTGCAACTAAGTTTTGTAGTCATCATAGACCTATGGATTTTCCGATTTATGATAGCTATGTTGAAAAGGTACTGTTACATTTTAAGAAGAAGGACAACTTTGATGATTTTGTGGCAGTCGACTTGAAAAACTATTCAAGGTTTAAGGAAATCCTGATTTCCTTTGGGGAGTTCTATGGATTAAGCGATTATAACCTTAAAGATATTGATAAATACATATGGCAGTTGGGAAAAGAATATTTCCCAAAAAGCTACGGTAAAAAGAAGGAGGTATAATCATGAAAATACACTATTTCCAGAGATATCATGAGAAAGAAAATGTGGCTACAGCTAATACCATGCTTCTTTTATCACGTTTGTATTCATATTCATCAGACAAATTCTTTCGATTTTTGAAATCTGAGTACTTTGCTGATTCATTTGAGCCAGAAATTGTATTTACATTACAGGAAAAGAGTGTGGATAGTATTCCTGATGCAACGATTACTCAAGAAGGATTTAAGATTGTTGTAGAGACAAAGCTGACAGACTGGTTTTATTCTGATCAGTTAATGAGACATCTGAAGTCATTCGGTGACGAGAAAAACAAGGTAATGATTACACTTGCTTCTGAGCCTATGGCAGAAGGAAAACTTGCAGACTTTGAGAAACAGCTGAAAGCGTATAATGCTACTCAAATTCATCCGGTAATTCATATCAATACAACATTTGAGACGATGGCCAATGCCATAAGAGAAGTCATCGATAATCGTGATTATGAGATGCAAGAAGTACTGGATGATTATTTAAATTATTGTTATAGAGATGGTTTGATCCCAGTGTCTGATTCTTGGAAGTATCTACGTATGCAGCTTGCTGGAACAACACTGGATTTTAATACTGCTAACAATGTTTATTATGATAATACTGAACGTGGGTTTAGAGCTCATGATTATCTTGGATTATACAAGCAGAAGAGCGTAAGAGCTATTGAAAAGTATTCGCTCGTATTACTGCAGTTGAAACAAAAACTGGTGTTGAATACACACCTGAATATGGTGAATTGACAGAAGAACGTAAGCAGTTGATTGCAAAGGCGATGGCTGATGGTGATTCTCATGGATACGATTTAAGAACTATTGAACATAGATATTTCTTTGTGGAGAAGTTCTATGAAACTGACTTTAAGAAGATAACTCCAGGCGGATCTATGGGAACTAGAATATTTGATTTGTCACAGCTTTTAGGTACTGATGAAATTCCAGATGTTGAGATAGTTGCGGAGCTACTTAAGAATATGAGCTGGAGTTAAGGAGGCGATTGAAATGCCAAGACCTATGGATATAGAGATCTCAGGTGATAGGGTAAAGCTTCAAAGAGAGCAGTGGAAAGGTAACGCTGCGTATATAAGTAATTATCCTGGTTTGCTTGATGAATTGAAAAAATATACATGGACTTATACAGAGGGCGACCATCCGTATTTGAACTGTTCTGTATTAAAAGTGTCGTTACATAAGTTTGTATTGCAGTTTTTGTATGGAAAAGAAAAACTAGATGAGATGATTGGTAAGTCGAATATCATTGAGCATTTAGACAATAACGGTTTAAATTGTACGTATGAAAACCTGCATGTTTTGTCTGGTGACATGAACAAAGCTAAGGCCTTTACTATTGATAAAAAGAATGCAGCGTTAGATAGAGGCGAGTTAACGGATATTCCAGCACTTATTACTGATGTGTATTATTCACACCAGAATCAATATTTTCAGCTGCAGGTATTTTTTAATAAAAACATTGTATTTAATAAGACGACAAATACATTTGTGGAGAGTTTTATTTTCCACTATATAGATTTTGATAATCTATTTATAGATTGGCTTTATTGCTTTGAATGTATAAAAAAAGAGAAATTTGATGTTTATAAAAACAATGCCATAAGGGTCTACTCAAAGGATATTACTTTGATTGAACTTAAAGAAGAAGAAAAAGATGCGGCGGTTGTTGAGCGTGATGGCAAACACTACTTAATAATAAGAACAGATAAGGAAAAAGGTCCGTTGACATTTATGAATCACATTCCATTCAAAAAAATAGAGGAAAGCAATGAATAACAAATCGCGAAAATTACAAGTTGTGTAATGAAAGTGAGGAGCCATGAAAAATGAAAAGCAAAAAAGAAGTGTAAGTTAATTTTTAATGTTTATAGGTGGAACAGCACTTACTGTTGCGGGTTTAACAATTATTCCACAATTGCTAGAAAAGTATAGTAACAAAATGTACAAGTCCTCACTAAAGAAAGAAAAAATAGATCTTAATAGTATGGGACAAGAGATTGTAATGCACGATAAAAAAGAAGGAGAATAAACGAATGGCTATAGATATAGACAAAACTGCTCAAGAGGCTATAAATGCAATAGCAGATAAAATTAAAAACCTGAAAACACTAAATATTATTGTGGCAGGTAAGACTGGAGTAGGAAAGAGTACATTAATTAATGCGGTGTTTAGAGATAAACTTGCTGAAACAGGTATGGGAAAACCTGTGACAGATCATATGCGTAAAATAACAAAAAAAGGTATTCCACTTGCGATCTATGACACTCGTGGGTTTGAACTTGGTAGAGAAGTTCAAACAGAGGTCAAAAAAGAAGTTATTGATACTATTAGTAAGGGACTTGCAACTCAAGATATAAATAAGGCTATTCATTGTATTTGGTATTGTATAAATACGGCTTCAAATAGGGTTGAACCAGAAGAAATAGAATGGTTGAAGGAATTGCCTAAGGATAACCAGATTACTCAGGTACCAATTATTATTGTACTTACACAATCATTCTCAAAGAAAAAAGCAGATGAAATGAGAAAAGCGCTCCTTGATGAAAATCTGGATGTTATTCAAGTGATTCCTGTACTTGCAGAAGATTATGAAATTGAGGATTTGGGTACAGTAAAATCATACGGATTAGATATTTTGATTAAGGTAATGGGAGAGGCACTACCTGAAGAACTTATGGATACGCTTCAAAATGTTCAGATTGCGAGTTTAGAAGAAAAAAAACGTCACGCACAGGCAGCAGTAGCAACAGCAGCCCTTGCAGCGGTAGGAGCAGGAGCTGCACCTATACCGTTCTCTGACTGTGCGTTATTGATACCTACGCAGCTAGGCATGATTGCATCAATAACAGTTATCTTTGGATTTGATGTAAATAAGAGTATCATTACTGCATTATTATCATCGACCATTGGTGCAGGAGGTGCAACGCTTCTTGGGAAAACAGTGGTTTCAAATCTCTTAAAGTTTATACCAGGCGCTGGAACAGTTGCGGGTGGTGCGATTTCAGCAGGAACTGCAGGAGTAATTACAGCAGCACTTGGCCAAGCTTACATAGGTGTAATGGAGCTTGTATTTAAAGGTGATATGAGTATTAATGATATAGGAACTAAAAAAGGTAAGGAAACAATGAGTGCATTATTTAAAGAGCAGCTTAAGATGAGTTGATAGGGTGCAAGGGTGAGGCTTATGGCTTGGAATAGTTCTTCGTACTAGAGTAACAACGAAATTAAGAATAATGGTCAGTGGATAAAGTGTTCGTACCTAGACATACTTGCTATCCTCTCAAGCCACGTTGAGACGGCAGTATTGATGTTAAGGGTTGATAAGTAGGTGTGCGAAAAGTCCAGTAATACTGGGTTTTTAGAGGTTTGAGAGTAAAAATCTGATGTGTCAAAATCGTGAAAATATCAGTTCATGGGAACAAGTCAAAGACGGCATTTTCGAGTGCGAGAGAGCGATTTAGATGTCAGTATTTGACGAGTGGACGATTTAGATAACACGGGTTCGCGAGTGGTCGATTTAGATATTTTTTGAAATTGGTAGGGTTGTATGGTCAGGTTGGATTTAAGTATAACTATGTGCCGCGTATGTGTCGCGAATAAAGCGATAAATCGGAATTTAGAGGTTTGAGCATGAAAAACATTTTTTTGATTGGCGGAACAATGGGAGTAGGAAAAACAACTACTTGCCAGATTATAAAAGATAAATTAAACAACAGGACGATTTATATTTCTTGATGGATGTCATAGCTGCAAAAAATCCTAATGCACTCGGTGGCTATAGTACAGACGTCAGAAAGGAATACAAACGAAGAAGAAAGCAATATAAGTTGTATAAAAATAATAATATTCAATAAAAAAGTTTAGGTCACACAGTATAAATGTTCTGACCTTTTTAATATAAAATTAAGAATTATTTTTGTATATTTTTGTAGAATCACATTATAGTATCTTATCTATATTTGACTTTTAAAATAATACAAAGTATAATATTAATAATTAGTGTTATGCATTTTAAAAATATTTTAACAAATGTTTCTTATATTTTGGAGGATAATATGGCACATACAATTATATCAAATTCAGAGACTTTATGTAACCATTGCAACAATATTTCAACAAGTGCCAGCAACCTTGATTCTTATGATTTTAGCAAGTATACTTTAAATACAAATACTACCCCATATCAGAAACTTTCAAAATGCCTTTCAGATATCAGCGCAATTTTACAGGAAATATCATCTGATTTAAAAACTGACCTTTTAGCAGTCAATTCTATTGCTAAGAACTTTGAAAAGAAAGACAAAACAATTGCGAAGGAAGTGACAAGGTAATTGTCAGATAAATCTGCTATTAATGAAAAGAAAAATGAATTGAATCGTATGGAAAATAATTTGATTAATTTATCTGAATCATTGTATTCAAATTTTAATAAGGACTTTAGAATATTAGAGGATCTTAAATATGGTTGGAACGGTGAAGCCGCCGATAAGTTTTATCAGCAGGCTTATTATGAACATTCAAGTATAAACAACCGCATTAAAAATCATCTCCAGGACTTGCAGGATAAAATAAAAGTAAAAAGAGCAGAACTTGAACAATTACTCGATGAAGATGACAATGAAGAAGATATAGAAAACGATACTAAACAAAAGGGAGATGACATAATTGGGGCTGAATATAGAGGAACAACAGGTTAAGGGGCAGATTTTTCATGCTAATATTCAGATGATCAAGCTATGTGGAGATATAAGCGAGCTTAATACAAGTATTAAGTCTTTTGCTACTGATACATCCCTCAGAGGTAACGCCTACAGTATGGCAAAAGCCTATATGAACAAAGGATACATGACTCTTAGTCAATCTTTAATATTATTAAGTAGCAGATTAATATCAGCTAACATGGCAGTCAACAGCAAATATGATGAATGCCTGCCTGATGATTATGGATATAAAACTGATACAGACGTCATAGATATAATGATAACTGAGCTTAAAAATCAAAATAAATCATACGAAGCAGAAAAAAGCAATTATAACTTTATTCAGGACGCTGGTGACTTTTTCGCAGAAGGATTGTGGTTTGTTGACAGTATCAATGAAAAGATAAGTGCAAACAACAGAATAATAAAGAAGCTTGAGACTGTCAGGGATGGTCTTTACAATTTTAATAACGCAGCAGCTTCAATGTATAATAGTTGCGATTATCTTATTTCAAAAATAAAAAGTGCTCTTTTTGATCTTGGTAAATGCACTGATTACACTACAATTCCCAACTTATCAGCAAAAAGCTGGTTTGTAACATTGGATTTTATAAATAATTTCTGTATTGACGGCGATCAGAAAAGAGAATATATAGATGCTTCTTTAGAGGCTATTGCTTTAAAACAAGCGGGAGTAACAGTCGATGAAAGTGGTTGTCCTTGCTTTAAAAGTGACAAAGAAATCAACGATTATAAAACTGAGCTTAATAAGCTTACAACAGCTTATCATAGTTTTCTTTCCCAGTTTGATACAGTGTCACTGGCTGCAAAATTATCCGGAATTCCTGTAAATTCATCAGGTGCACCTATGATTAACTCCCAATCAGATGCAATCAGATATCAAGAAAACCTTAAGGTAGTAAATGATAAAATTAATGAACTAAAAGCAAAGAATATAAGTGAAATTATATATGATAAGGACTTTGCGAAAAAATATAATACCATGTATGTTTATGTTTTGGGCTTTGTTGATAGTCAATTTATATATATCGATGAAAAGATGATTAATTTAGGCTATGCTGATAATACAGAATCATATATTAATCTGTTTACAAAAGATCCTTCTAAATATACTACATATGAAATTATTGCACTCAAAAAATTCTATGACAATACACTTGAGTGGCGTGGCAATCACGCTTATGACCCTAATGTTCAGAAGTTATATCATAAATTTCTTGATGAACTTGATGTAAACACATGGCACGAAACAGATGGTGCTTTTTATAATGATTTCTGGAATGAAATTCATATAGATAGTGATGATGATAGTGTTAATGTAAAGCAACCTGGCTGTACCTATTTTCATGAATACGGTCATATGGTGGACGATTTTTCTCAAACATTCGGTGACATTTCTTCAACAAAAGATTTTAGTGAGACTCTTGAAAGTGACTTTAACAACTACGTCCAGAAAGTTAAAAAAGAACAGGGCTTCACTACTGACGCTGATGCATATGGATTTATTGAGGATTGGTTAAGAAATGATAACCCGGATTTGAAAAACGGAATCTCTGACATGGTAAATGGATTATCAAGTGGGAAATGCTCAGGTAACTGGTCTCATTCTGCTGATTACTATAATGATAGTAGTATTGCGTGTGAAAGCTACGCTCATTTCTTTGAAGCAAGTATGTATTATGATTCAACCAAGATAGACTATATGAGAGAAGTCTTCCCAGAGTCATATAAGAAATTCAAGGAAATGGTAGATGAAGAGATAAATTAGGAGATAATTATGAAACTTAAGAAAATAGCATTAATTAGTTGTGTTGTTTTTTTAATGGTGTCAATTTTTTCGGGTTGCGGTGCTACAACCGGCAAGGAGAAGAATATGAATAACAAATTTGTTAATTATTATAATGAAGATGAAAAATATGACAGGAGAAGTATTTCCTACGAAAATGGAAAGTTAAGTTTTGTTAAGGATAAATTAGATGATAAGCATATACATGATGGCAGAGCTGGGGAATATCGACATACCACTATAAAGCTTAAAAACGGATGTAGTTTATTTTATCCAGAAACAGATTTTAATAAAGCATTTTTGAATTCTAACGATAATATAATAAAAGATGATGAAAATGAATTTATCGCAAGTAATTTAAACAGATTTATCTCAGTCAAGAAGATGTCAGGCACATGGGATGAAAACAAAGAACAATTTATAAATAGTATGGAAGACAAAGATGTAATTGATGCAACAAAGGATGCTGAATACCCAAGACTTGAAAAGTACGTTTTCTACTATGGAATGGTAACAGATAGTAACGGCAGAGAACTTATAGGTATGCACTGTTTGTTTGAGAAAAAAGGAGTTATATATAGTTTTGTATTCGGCGGAACAGGCAATTTTGAAGACATAAAAATAGACGGTAAATACATCATTGACAAATAAATAACACAAAAATGAAACAGCCACTCTGCGATTATGCAAGGTGGCTTAGTTTTTTATTTCAGTAATTTTTTAAGATACATGCCAGTATATGAGGCTTTGCATTTAATGATTTCTTCTGGAGTTCCTGTTACGATAATCTGTCCACCATTGTTTCCACCCTCAGGTCCAAGGTCGATAATATAGTCGGCCGTTTTTATTACATCAAGATTATGCTCAATTATCAGTAATGTGTTACCACTATCAGCAAGCTTCTGCAAAACCTCAAGAAGCTTATGAACATCGGATGTATGAAGTCCTGTTGTAGGTTCATCAAGGATATAGATTGTTTTGCCAGTTGAACGTTTTGCAAGCTCTGTTGCAAGCTTGACTCTCTGTGCTTCACCGCCAGAAAGCGTAGTAGCAGGCTGACCAATTTTGACATATCCAAGTCCGACTTCTTTTAATGTTTCAAGCTTTCTTGATATTTTAGGAATATTCTTGAAGAACTCACATCCTTCTTCAATAGTCATTTCAAGAACATCATAAATGCTCTTTCCTTTATACTTAATATCAAGGGTTTCCCTGTTATATCGGGCACCCTTACAAACCTCACAAGGGACGTATATATCAGGTAGGAAGTGCATTTCAATCTTAAGTATACCATCACCCTCACAGGCTTCACAGCGCCCTCCACGAATGTTAAAGGAGAATCTTCCTGAACTGTAACCCTTCATTTTTGCATCGTTTGTGTTTGCAAAAAGCTCACGAATGTCAGTGAATACACCTGTATAGGTTGCAGGATTAGAACGTGGTGTCCTTCCGATAGGGGATTGGTCTATGTCAATGACCTTATCAAGGTTTTCTATACCAAGCATTTCTTTAAAGTTGCCTGGGCGGATTTTTGCACGATTGAGCTTTCCAGCAAGCTCCTTATATATAATTTCGTTAACAAGTGAACTCTTGCCACTTCCTGAAACACCTGTAATACAGGTCATTGTTCCAAGTGGAATTTCAACATCAATATTTTTAAGATTATTTTCAGCAGCACCTATTACTTTAAGAAATTCTCCGTTTCCTTTTCTTCTCTCCAAAGGAACAGGGATTCTTCTCTTTCCACTAAGGTATTGTCCGGTTATAGAGCCGTCACAAGCTTTTATTTCATCAACTGTTCCTGCACATACAACCTCACCACCGTGAATTCCCGCACCAGGCCCGATATCAACAATGTAATCAGCCGCATACATTGTATCTTCATCGTGTTCAACAACAATAACAGTATTTCCTATGTCGCGGAGTCTTTTTAAAGTACCTATAAGCTTATCGTTGTCACGCTGATGCAGACCGATGCTTGGCTCATCAAGGATATAGAGAACTCCTACAAGTGAGGAGCCTATTTGTGTAGCAAGTCTAATACGCTGACTTTCACCACCTGATAAAGTGCCAGCAGAACGTGAAAGTGTGAGGTATTCAAGACCGACACTCTGCAAGAAGCCAAGTCGCTCATTGATTTCCTTTATAATTCTATCACCGATAAGACGTTCTCTCTCGGTAAGGTCAATATTTTTAAAGAAGTCAAGGCATTCAGTAACAGAAAGATGTGTGAGCTCGCTAATGTTTTTATCACCGACAGTTACAGCAAGAGTTTCTTTATTAAGTCGTTCGCCGTGACATGACGGGCATTTTACCTCAGTCATAAGTGACATAATTTCGTCACGCGAATAGTTACTTGTTGTATCCTTATATCTTCTTTCGAGGTTGTTGCAGACGCCCTCAAAGGTTGCCATGAACTTTCCGCCACCAAGCTCTTTTGAACGCTCAAGCTCAAGTTTTTCATTTCCAGTACCATAAAGGAAAACGTCCATTACCTTTTCGGGAAGATTCTTGACAGGCTCATCAAGTGATATGTTAAATTTTCTCGCAATAGCACTATAATACATCATTGCTATTGAAGTGTCATCCAGTGAGTTCCAACCCATTGCTTTTATGGCACCCTGTTTTATTGATAATTCCTTGTTTGGAACAACAAGGTCAGGATCAATTTTTTGGAATACGCCAAGACCCGTGCATTTCTCACACGCACCAAAAGGATTGTTGAATGAGAACATTCTTGGGGTAAGCTCTTCAATGCTTATGTTATGTTCAGGGCAGGCATAACTCTGTGAAAAAAGCATTTCCTCACCGTCAATAACATCAACACCAACAAGTCCTCCTGTGAGTGAAGTAACAGTTTCAATACTGTCTGAAAGTCTTGATTTTATACCGTCTTTAATAACAAGGCGGTCAACGATTATTTCAATAGTGTGCTTTTTGTTCTTATCAATTTTAATGGCTTCAGAAAGATCATAGGTCATTCCGTCAATTCTTATTCTTACGTATCCTGACTTCCTCGCACTTTCAATTTCCTTTGTGTATTCACCCTTACGGCCTCTGACGATAGGAGCAAGAAGCTGAATTTTTGTGCCTTCAGGTAGTTCCATTATCTTATCAACAATCTGGTCAACAGTCTGCTGTCTGATTTCTCTTCCACAAACAGGGCAGTGAGGAATACCTATCCTCGCATAAAGCAATCTTAAGTAGTCGTATATTTCTGTTACTGTTCCAACAGTAGAACGCGGGTTTTTTGATGTGGTTTTCTGGTCAATAGATATAGCAGGTGATAGCCCTTCAATACTGTCAACCTCAGGCTTTTCCATTTGCCCGAGGAACTGTCTTGCATATGAGGACAAGCTCTCCATATATCTTCTCTGACCGTCTGCATAGATTGTGTCAAAAGCAAGTGAAGATTTCCCTGAACCAGACAATCCAGTCATAACAATAAGCTTATCTCGTGGAATAGTCAAATCAATATTCTTAAGGTTATGTTCTCTTGCTCCCTTTATAACTATTTCGTTTTTTTGCATTTTTTGCTCCTTTTACTTGTTAGGCTTTCTTTTAATAAAAAGTAATTTCTCTATATCTTTAATATCTGCTGTGTCACAGATATCAAACATTACCCATTTGCCGTCATGATAGGTTTGCGCATTATCATATTGATTGATAATATTCTCACTCAAAGTATCCCTGATAACCTCAACCTTATCACGTTCAGCGCTACCGAATATAATCATAAATCCAAAGACATCCTGCTTAAAATACATACAGCAAAGCGTTTTTCCACCACGCCTGTATTTAAGCTCATAGTCCCACCATTTTCCACCGTTACCTTCAATAATATCCATATTATAAAGGCTTTCAACCATTTTTCTGTATTCAAGCCAAGCTGAATACTTTTCTCTTCCAATAGCTGTTACAATTTCATTTTCTGTCATATTTATTGCCCCTTTAGTTCATTTATTTTATCCCTGAGGTATGCAGCGTGTTCAAATTCAAGCATTTTTGCTGCATTCTTCATTTCAATAGTCAACTTATCAATAAGAGCGTTTTTCTCCGCGTGGGACATTTTCTTGATCTTCTTTGTTTCCTTATCAACATTTTCCTTTGTTGAAATTTCAAGAACATTTCGGATATCCTTTTTAATAGTTTTAGGAACAATTCCGTGCTCCTCATTATATTCCATCTGTATGTTTCTTCGTCTGTCAGTTTCTTTTATAGCACTTTCCATTGAACGTGTTACAGTGTCAGCATACATAATTACCTTACCTTCACTGTTTCTTGCGGCACGCCCTATTGTCTGAATAAGTGAAGATTCACTTCTTAAGAAGCCTTCCTTATCAGCATCAAGAATAGCAACAAGCGATACTTCAGGGAGGTCAAGACCTTCTCTGAGAAGATTGATTCCGACAAGAACATCAAATTCACCAAGACGTAAATCCCTGATGATTTCCATTCTTTCAATAGTATCAATATCATGGTGCATATAACGAACCTTTATATCAAGATTGTCAAGATAGGTCGTAAGATTTTCAGCCATTTTTTTCGTAAGGGTGGTAACAAGTATACGCTCACCCCTTGCGACTATCTTATTAATTTCAGAAATAAGATCCTCAATCTGGCCCTGCGTTGGTTTAACTTCAATAAGCGGATCAATAAGTCCAGTCGGACGAATAACCTGCTCAACAATCTGTGCTGACTTTTCCTTTTCAAGCGGTCCAGGAGTAGCACTGACAAAAATGGCCTGATTTATTTTATCATAGAATTCATTAAACATCAGAGGACGGTTGTCAAAAGCAGAAGGCAATCTGAAGCCATAATCAATAAGAGTTGATTTTCTTGCCCTATCGCCAGCATACATTGCGCGTACCTGTGGAAGACTTACGTGTGATTCATCAACAATAAGAAGAAAATCGTCGGGGAAGTGATCAAGCAAAGTATATGGAATACTCCCTTCAGGTCGCCTTGATAAAACTCTTGAATAGTTTTCAATACCGCTGCAGAAACCGATTTCCTGAAGCATTTCTATATCATAATTTGTTCTTTGAGCAATACGCTGAGCTTCGATAAGCTGCCCGTTGTCGGTGAAGAATTTTACTCTCTCTTCAAGTTCAGCCTCTATATCAGCAATAGCATCACTTAGCTTGTCTTTTGAAATTACATAGTGAGTAGCAGGAAATATCATTACGTATGAAAGTGATGCAAGAATTTCTCCAGTTAGTACATGAATCTCACTTATTCGGTCAATCTCATCTCCGAAGAATTCAATTCTTATAGCTTTATCTGTCGAATCAGAAGGGAATACCTCAACAACATCACCACGAACTCGGAATTTATTTCTTACAAAGTTTATGTCGTTCCTCTCATATTGAATAGAAACAAGTCTTGCAAGGACTTCATCACGTGAAATCTGCATACCCTTTCTAAGTGATAATGTAAGTGAACGGTAAAATTCAGGGTCACCAAGAGAATATATACAAGAAACACTCGCTACAATGATGACATCTTTTCTTTCTATTAGAGCTGAAGTAGCAGAATGTCGGAGTTTATCAATCTCATCATTTATTGAGCTGTCCTTTTCAATAAAAACATCAGTGCTCGGGATATAAGCCTCAGGTCTATAATAGTCGTAGTATGAAACAAAATATTCAACAGCGTTGTTAGGGAAGAATTCCTTGAATTCAGAGCATAGCTGCGCTGCAAGAATCTTGTTGTGTGCAAGTATCAATGTCGGCTTGTTAATCTGTTCAATAACATTTGCCATTGTGAATGTCTTACCTGAACCTGTAACACCAAGGAGGGTCTGCTCCTTGTAGCCCTTTTTAAGACCATCTACAAGCTCTTCAATAGCAACAGGCTGATCGCCAGCTGGCTTGTATTTTGATACTAACTGAAATCTGTCCATATTAGAAACCCCCGTATCTGCGGACTGAATTATTTATATATATTGACAATTATTAGCGAACGTATTAATATTAATTAAGAAATATCTGTTACTATAACTTTAATAATAAGGAGATATTTATATGGAAGTAATTATTGAATATTGTCTGGTTGGCATAATTACATTAATAGGCTTGTTTATGTTCCTGTTTCCAAAGTTAAATCTAAAACCTGAAATGAGATCTTCTGAAGAAAACATAGCTAAAATCAAAAGAAATGGGCTTATTCTTGCTATAGTGGGTGCTTTAGTGTTAGCAGTTTTAGTGTACGCAAAATCTCAAATTAAATAAAAAAGAATGTTGAATTTCTGCCAGTTATTACTGGCAGATTTTTTTATATTTCAAAAAAATTAAAATATCCGGCATCCTTCATTGAAACAGCACTTTTAGGGCTCGCAACAATATGGTCAAGTAGTTTTATCCCTACACTGTCAAGAATTTTATAAAGCTTTCGTGTTGCCTCAATGTCCTCATCAGAAGGAATCGGTATACCGTTCGGGTGATTGTGGGAAAGTATTATCATTGATGAGTTTGAACGGTATGTTGCCTCAACAATCTTTCTCACATTAATAGGAACAGTATTGACTCCGCCATCCTGTATTAAAACACAGGAAATTATATTTAGCTTGTCATCAAGACAGCAGACATGAATTTTTTCAGTTTTTACACCTATATATAATCCGTGAAAATAATTGCATATTCGCCTTACATCATTCATAGGCTGGTTTGCATTTGTTTCAACAGTATAGGCACTTAAAAGCTGTGGGATAAGCTTTATAAGTGTGGCACCGTTTTCTCCAAGCCCTTTAATTTTTATTAGTTCTTCATATGGTGCATTGAAGACACCTGTCAAAGTTTTGAAGCTATCCATAAGTTCGTGTGCAATAACATTCGTATCCTGCCTTGGCAATGCATAAAACAAAAGCAGTTCGAGAATATTATGCGATTCGAAAGAAGTAAGCCCTTCTTTAACAAATCTCTGCTTTAATCTTTGTCGATGTCCGTCGTGTATTGTCCCCATGATGTCAACTCCTGATGAATAATAGAACATTTATTCTTTTTCTATTATAATACATTATTTTTAATTTGAAAAGATGTTTTTGAAAATAAAATATGTTATAATATCATAAGATAATTTTCAAGGAGAATAAAATGAAAGAATTTATAATAAACTCTAATGATTCAGGACAACGTGTTGATAAGTTTTTGACTAAAGCTGTAAGAAAACTTCCTAAGTCATTGATGTATAAATATCTGCGTACAAAAAGAATAAAGCTAAATAATAAAAAGTGCGAAATCTCAACAAAGATTAATGAAGGCGACGTTCTCTCACTTTATATAAATGACGAATTCTTTAATTACAATAAAGAACTTGATTTTTTATCAGTACCAACTAATCTAAATATAATTTATGAGGATGAGAATATACTGTTGATAGATAAGAAGAACGGTCTTGTCGTCCATGAGGATGATGAAAATACAGTAGATACCCTTATTAATCGTATAAAGCATTATCTTTACAATAAAGGAGAGTATATCCCAGAAAATGAGCTATCTTTTGCTCCATCGTTATGTAATCGCCTTGACAGAAATACAGGCGGTATAATTATCTGTGCAAAAAACTCTGAGTCATTGCGTGTTCTAAATCAAAAGGTAAAGGACAGAGAACTTGAAAAGCTTTATTTATGCGTAACAGTGGGTATTCCACCGAAAAAAGAAGACACAATTACAGCGTATCTTGAAAAGGATGAAAGCAATAATCAGGTTTTTGTTTCTGATAAAAAGACACAAACAAATAAAACCATTGTCACAAAATATAAGGTTCTTAAAACAAAGGATAATCTCGCACTTGTTGAGGTTGATCTTATTACAGGAAGAACCCATCAGATAAGAGCACATATGGCATATATAGGTTGCCCTCTTTTAGGTGACGGAAAATATGGTATAAATAAAATCAACCGTGAATACAATGTCAGGACACAGGCGTTGTATTCATATAAGCTGACCTTTAGGTTCAAAACAGATGCAGGCATTCTTCAGTATCTTAATGATAAGTCATTTTTATCTGATAATATATGGTTCAAAACGTTTATATTGTAAAAAGCAAAGACTATCTTTTGTATTTATTTACAAAATATCTTGCATATTGGGGGCAATTTGTAGTATAATTGAAATATTAAGTTTGCTTTCATAACTTAATCAGTACTTTTTTGGGAGGTTACGCACTATGAAGGGTGATTTGCATTGTCACACAAAACTTTCAGATGGTTCTCTT
>JAEWZG010000044.1 GCA_023395435.1 Bacillota bacterium | reverse complement strand
TGAGCCTGCAATTAATCTTTATAAAAAGCTTGGTTATTCTATAATTAAAGAGAAAAAAGGGTTCATACAGATTGTATCGGGGCTCAAATGTGAGTACTTTATGAAATATAATATCCCTGAAAGTGAGATTCAAAATGACAATTAATGATAAATACCCTTGGCTTGAAGAATATCTCCTCTCAAAAAAAGGGGTAGAAAAGGATTTTAAAGCCGAATGGGGCTGGGACAGATTTATGATAAAAGGTAAAATGTTCACTGCATTCTGCTATGATGATACTGGAATTGTTTATGTTACTGTGAAATGCGAACCTGATTTTAATTTTATGTTGCGCAATACCTATGATGATATTATTCCAGGCTATTACATGAATAAGGAACACTGGAATTCAATTAAGGTTAACGGTAATGTTCCTGATGATGTTGTTAAAGAAATGGTTGATAGAGGATATAATTTAATTCTCAGAGCATTCTCCAAAAAGGCTCAGGCTGAGATATTAGGCATTTAAAATGAAAGGAATTCTTACTATGAAGTTTTTGGTTATTGGAAGCGGTGGGCGTGAGCACGCTCTTGTTATGGCATTTCATCAAAGCAAACATGCTTCTGAAATTCACTGTGCTCCAGGTAATGCAGGTATTTCAAAGTTTGCACATTGTCATAATGTAAAAGCAACAGAAATTGACAGAATGGTTGAGCTTGCAAAATCACTTGATGTTGACATGGTTGTAGTCGCACCAGATGACCCACTTGTTCTTGGAATGGTTGATGAGATGAATAAGGCTGGAATAAAAACATTCGGACCGAATTCACTTGCTGCTGCTATTGAAGGCAGTAAGGTTTTCTCAAAGAATTTAATGAGAAAATACAATATTCCTACTGCTGGTTATGAAGTATTTTCTGACGCTGATAGCGCTATTGCATACATTAAAAAGCAAGACAGCTATCCTACTGTAATAAAGGCTGACGGGCTTGCACTCGGTAAGGGTGTTGTTATTGCGGAAAATTTTGAACAGGCTCAGGATGCTGTTAATTCCATAATGTCTGATAAAATATTCGGTGACAGTGGTAATAATATTGTTATTGAGGAATTCCTGACAGGGCCTGAGGTTTCTGTACTGTCATTCTGTGATGGAAAGACATGTGTACCAATGGTTTCATCAATGGACCACAAGCGTGCTCTTGATGATGACAAGGGGCTCAACACAGGCGGAATGGGAACTATCGCTCCTAATCCTTTCTACACAAAAGAAATTGCTGACGAATGTATGAAAACTATATTCATGCCTACATTAAAGGCAATGGAGGCTGAAGGCAGACCGTTCAAGGGATGTTTATACTTCGGTCTTATGCTCACGCCAAAAGGACCAAAGGTTATTGAGTATAACTGTCGTTTCGGTGATCCTGAAACTCAGGTTGTCCTCCCTTTGCTTGATACTGATATTGCAGATATCTTTGAGGCTATATGGGACGAAAAGCTTGAATCTATGGATATCAAGTGGAAGAATGAAGCTGCTTCCTGCGTTATTATGGCTTCAGGTGGTTATCCAAAGAAATACATAACGGGTCTTGAAATTAATGGCCTTAATAAAAATGGTCAAGTTAAGGATGCTTTTGTTTATCATGCTGGAACAAAACTAGAAGACAACAGAATTGTTACAGCCGGTGGACGTGTACTCGGAGTAACCTGTACTGGTAAGGACTTAAAGACTGCACTTAGCAAATCATATAAGGCTGTAGGTAAAATAAGCTTCGATAATGCTCATTACAGAAAAGATATTGGTAAAAAAGCATTATAATTATTGATATTTACCATTGCTTTTTCTTTAAAAAAGTGTTAAAATGTGCTTATTGATTTTTGGGAGGAACATATATGGCACTTTTAAGAATGGCATTAGTAATGGCTATAATGCTTGCTATTTATTCTGTACTTTATATTCTGTTTTATAAAAAATATAGATCTTTAGACAAAGATGTTGAAAAAATGACTGCAGACAATTTTACATTATCCACGCACAGAAATCTTAAAATGTATTTTCTAATTATTGCAGTAAACTGCTTCTGCTATGCTCTTGTTAAAGTTGATCCAGGCGGAGTTTTTATGGATCAAATAAACTATGTTTTCTCATTCTTTTATTTATTGATTATAGTTATCACATTCCATATGTTAAGATGGAGCGTAATTGTCAAGGGTGATGAAGTAACAATAAACAGAACTTTTCTGAAGAAAATAAGCTTTAAATTTTCAGATATTGAAAAGATTGAAAGACCATCTGCTGATGTACTTATAACTCTTAAATCAGGCGAAGAAATTACTATTTTTGGTAAGAGCAAGGGTTTTAAGTTTATGGCTGAAAGACTTGATATCAAGAATTAATTCAACATTTATAAAGGAACTGGATCCCAGTTCCTTTTTTATTTGATAAATAAGCAGTAATATGCTATAATTTTAACAAATTATTGGGGAGCTGTAAAAATATGAAGAGCAACTGTGAAACCTGCGTTAATTATGTTTTTGACGACGATTATGCGTGTTATGTATGTCTTGTTAATCTTGATGAAGATGAAATGGGACGATTTTTAAGAGGTACTAACTATGAATGCCCATATTATCAGCTTGACGATGAATATGCTATTGTAAGAAAACAAAATTAATGTTGGAGATAATATGGAATGGATTAAAGGACTTCAGAAGGCTATTGACTATATTGAAAAGAATATAGAAAATGATGACGCACTTGATATTTGTAAAATTTCGAGCGAAGCAAACTGTTCAGAGCAATATTTCCGTAAATTATTCAGTATTATTACTAATTTGACTGTAAGTGAATATATACGAAACAGAAAGTTATCACTGGCTGGTGAAGAACTTCTTCATTATGACAGAAAGGTTATTGATGTTGCTCTAAAATATGGATATGAAACTCCTGAAAGCTTCACAAAAGCGTTCACAAGATTTCACGGCAATACACCATCATATATCAAACAGACGAGCTCGGGGCTTAAATCTTTCAACAGAATATGCCTTAAGCTTTCTGTTGAGGGTGGAAATATTCTTGATTATCAGATAATAAAACATTCTGAAATAAGGCTATTATGTCGTACGGAATTCTTTGACGCAAGCTCATCAGATAAGAACTTTGTCACGCTCCCTAACTATGTTAAACAATGCTATGCTGATGAAAATTTTACAGCTTTATCCGACCTGAGTAACGATGAATTTAAAGGAAATATAATGGCTTATCGTGATTCTGTAGATTGTGAAAATGATAGCATAATGAGATATAATCTCGGTGTTGCTTATGATGGCGAGGATATTCCTGAAGGATATCATATTGTTAAAATTCCTGAATTATTATGGATTAAATTCACCTGCAGAGGAAAACGACCAAAAGCCATTCAGGAGCTTTGGTATAGAGTATATACTGAATTTATTCCTTTTTCATCCTATGACCTTTATGATGATATAACCCTTGAAGTGAGTTCATTCTTTTATGAGGGTGACATAAGCTATCTATGGATCCCTGTCAGACAAAAGTGAAGCAAAAAAAACAGGATTTATGTTTATTATAATGTTATAATTATGTAAAAAATAAAATGTCTGGAGGATTCATATGAAAATAAAATTGCTTTGTACTGTCTTTGTACTCTGCTTATGCTTTTCTTTAATCGGTTGTAATAAAAATGATAAAAGTTCTTCAAAAGCGGAAACTCCTATAGTAACGGAATTTAAAGAGCCTAAGATAGTATCGAAAATGACTCAGGAAGAAAAGGACAGCATTAAAGTCGGCAAGCTGTCAAAGGAGCATGAATATTATAAAGAAGTTATCGGAATCGATCCTGAATGTGCTGATTATATTACTGAAATAAGCATTTTTGACAAGGAAATTAATGATACATTCGTAGTACATGTATCACTACCACCTAATTATGACAAGAACAAGAAATATCCACTTGTACTTATGACAGATGGTGTATGGAGATTGAGCGACCATCCTGAGCTTCATGCTGCAATGAAAAATAAAGAAATTGAGGACGTAATACTAGTAAGTGTGGGATATCCTAACGGGTATGATTATACAAACATTCGTGTGCGTGATCTTGTAACCAGCCCTGACAACTATCTGCATTTTATATGTGATAATCTTATGCCTTATCTTGTTGAACAATATCCTGTTGATACAATGCAACTTACATTGGCAGGACATTCCTACGGTGGATACTGGACATTCTTCAGTTTATTACATAGTGATACAATCAGCAACAATATGTTCAAGAATTATTATATAGGAAGCCCTTCAGTACAAGCTTCAACCAATGGAAATGATTTAAATTACTTCAGAGATAAATTCTTCGAGAAAAACAAAACTATCAACTGCAATGTATATGTTTGTGTAGGCGACAGAGAAGAAGGCGGTTTCCAATATATGATTGGTCAGTATGTTGAAGATTTTCAAGCATGTAAATTCAAGGGACTTAATTTGAAATATGAAGTTATCCCTGATGCTGATCACAATACTGTTTTCAAACCATCTATTAAAATCGCACTAAAGATGTTTTACGGTAAAAAGTAAAAAATAAAGAAAGATAGATTACCTCATTCATATATACTTAAATAAAAAGAACCTGAAGAATTTTTCTTCAGGTTCTCTTTTTTGATTTACTTTGTGCCGAAAATTCTGTCCCCTGCATCACCAAGACCAGGAACAATATAGCAGTTCTCGTTAAGCTTTTCGTCGAGGTTTCCACAATATATTTCAATATCGGGATGAGCTTCACTCAAGGCTTTGAGCCCTTCCGGTGCTGCGATAATTGACATAAACTTAATGCTTGTGCAGCCCTTCTGCTTAATGAGATTTATAGCATCAACTGCTGAACCACCTGTTGCAAGCATTGGGTCAAGAACGATAACAGTTCTTTCATCTATCCTATCAGGAAGCTTACAGTAATATTCGTGAGGGATGTGGGTTTCTTCATCACGATACATTCCAATATGGCCAACCTTTGCTGAAGGCACTAATGCAAGAATTCCGTTTACCATTCCAAGCCCTGCTCGGAGAATTGGGACAATAGCAATCTTTTTACCTGAAAGCATTTTTACAGTTGCTGTTGTTATAGGTGTTGTAATTTCAACATCTTCAAGTGGAAGATCTCTCAAGGATTCATATCCCATAAGCATTGCTATTTCTTCAATAAGTATACGAAAATCCTTTGTTCCTGTATTGATATCTCTTAAAAGAGAAATCTTATGCTTAATCAGCGGATGATCAAAAATTGTAATGTTACTCATTTAGATAACTTCCTTTTATAAAATTTTATTTTTCTTCGGAAACCTTATCTTCAACATTCGGGAGAATAAGATTTGCCAGAACACCAACAATAACAGCAACAAACAATCCTGAAATGTTGAATGTATTGCCTGCAATTTCAACATTAAATCCGCCAACTCCACCAATACCCAAACCACATACGAGAATCAAAGCCACAATAATAAGGTTTCGTGAATGTGTAAAATCAAGTTTAGCTTCAGCAAGAGTTCTGATACCGATTGCAGCAATCATACCGAAAAGCATAATTTCTACTCCACCCTTAACAGGTGATGGTATTGTCTGTAATGCAGCACCAAATGGGGCTATAAGACCAAGAAGAATCGCAAATACAGCTGTTACTCTCAATAGTTTTGGATTATAATTCTTTGTTGTAGCAAGAACACCTGTGTTTTCAGAATATGTTGTGTTAGGAGGTCCACCAACGAGACCAGCAAATAATGTAGCACAACCATCGCCAAGAAGTGTTCTGTGAAGACCTGGATCCTTAATAAAGTCCTTTCCTACTACAGCACCATTTGTTGTGATATCACCGATATGCTCCATAAAGGTTACTAGAGCAACCGGTGCAATTGATATAATTATACTCCAGTCAAACTTAGGAATTGACATAAACATTACGCCATTAGCATCCTTAGTATAGAAAGGAATGTTAAGTCCAAACCAAGAATTGTCCATTGCA
>JAEWZG010000138.1 GCA_023395435.1 Bacillota bacterium | reverse complement strand
TAAAACCAAACCTTTTTTTGCGGTTGCTATTATTATGTTTGCTGTTCCCAAATCAATACCTATATCAACCGAAGCCATTGGTCTTACCTCCTAATATAATTTACAATTCATTTTATTTTATCATATTTATATAAAATTTTCAAGTTTTTTTTATAATTCGTTATATTTTTTATTAGTCGATGAAATGACAGCACACATTACTTTATTTGCACCAAGCTTCTTAAGCATTTTTGCACACTCATTTAAAGTTGCACCAGAGGTTATAACATCATCACAAAGCAAAATCGTCTTCCCTTTTAAGTCATAGGATTTGTCAGCAATAAACGAGCCTTTTACAAATTCTTTTCTCTCAAGATATGTAAGCTTATGTTGTATAAGCTTTTTATTTTTTTTTCTTATGATATTATTCGCAAGCGGCTTATTGAGTGACCTTGAAATGTATTTTGCCAATACCTCTGACTGATTATATCCACGCTCAATTTTTTTCTGGCGAGTCATTGGAATAGAAGTTACTATATCAATTCTCTCGCTAAGATTATTTTTATTAAGCAGATTTACAAGCTTTTTAGAAAAATATTCAGCAAAGTTAACTCCGTTTTTAAGCTTGAAGTTGACAATACCATTTTTAATAATTCCATCATAGTACGTTGCAACTATACAATAATCATATTGTGGTTTTGTGTTACAGATGCAATCTGCCTTACCGCATTTTATGCATATCGGCACTTTTACGTCCGGAAATTTAGCAATACAATTTTCGCAGATAAGCTTGTTCCAACTAATGAACTTATTGCAACAAGGGCAGCGGTTTGGGAACAATAGATCTGTTATAAACCTAAAAATACTATTCTTTTTCATCATAAATGTCCTTTATTAACATATCTTTCAGACAGGTGTATCTGCAAGTACGCCTGTTGTTTTCAATCATAAATTCTACTCTTTTCGCTGAACCAACTATTATAAGTAGCTTTTTAGCTCTTGTAACAGCTGTATACAAAAGATTCCTAAAATATAGCTTATCATATCCGCCAAATAAAGGCAATACTACGACGTCAAATTCACTGCCTTGACTCTTATGGACTGTGACAGCATACGCAAGTTCAAGATTTTCAAGCATAGCTGAATTATATGTGCATAATCTTCCCTCAAAGTCAATTTTAACCGTTGCCGACGCTCTGTCAACATCAATAATCTTACCAATATCACCGTTAAAAATTCCGCTTCCTTTTTCTTCATCACGTTGCCATAAAATATCATAATTGTTTTTTGTCTGCATTACCTTGTCATTTTCACGGAAAGTATAATGAGGCATACGAAGTTCTGCAAGAAATTTTTCAGGCGGATTAAGTTCAGCCTGAAGTCTTTTGTTAAGCTCATAAACTCCAATCGGGCCCTTTCTTGTCGGGCATAGTACCTGAATATCATCAACAGAAGAATAGCCATAAGTTTTTGGTAAGCGTTCCTTTTGAAGATCAACAACAGTGTTTGCAATTTCCTCATAATCAAGACGCTGAAGGAAGAAAAAGTCATTGTCCTTTTCAGAAAGATCGGGCAATTCACCCTCATTTATCAGATGAGCGTTTTTAACAATACTGCTTTCCTGTGCCTGTCTGAAAATCTGAGTGAGCTTTACAGATGGTATAGCTTTACTGTCAATTAAATCCTTTAGGAGATTCCCAGCACCGACTGACGGGAGCTGGTCGCTGTCGCCAACCATAATAAGCTTGCAAGAAAGTGGCATAGCACGAAGTAGTGCCTCAAAAAGTAAAACATCAACCATTGACATTTCATCTATGATAATTACATCACAGTCAAGAAGATTATTTTCATTGTGGACAAAGGTGAATTTTTCAGAATCTGACGGTTCAATGTCAAGAAGTCTATGAATTGTTTTTGCATCATAGCCAGTCAGGTCGGAAATTCTTTTTGCTGCTCTCCCTGTCGGAGCAGTAATGAAAACCTGCAAGCCTTGCTGTTCAAACAGTGATATTATAGCATTTAATGTTGTTGTTTTACCTGTTCCAGGACCACCAGTGAGAATCATAAAGCCGTTCTGCAAAGCCTCATTAATGGCTTTTCTCTGAAGGCTTTGATACTTGATTCCATTTTGTTTTTCATCAATATCTATTACATCATCAAAATTTATATTACTGTTATAAACATTACTTCTCATGTAAGCAAAACGACGTGCAATAAAACTTTCTGCTATATAAAAATCAGCAAGATATATGAATCTGCGGTTATTTTTTATGTACTCAACAAGATTCTGATTTTCAAGCTCGTCATTAATGATATTATTAAAATCTTCCTTAGTAATTTCGAGAATCTCACATGACTTGTCCTTTAGCCTGTCAAAAGGAAGGCACGTATGCCCAGAAAAACTGTTTTCTGCAAGTATACATGCAATTCCTGCACTTATTCTATTATGGTTATCTTTAGGAATGTCAAGCTCCTGTGCGATTTCATCGGCTTTATCAAAGGGCAGATCAATGCCAATTCTGCATAATATGTATGGATTGATTTTAAGCATATCAAGAGTATTTAGCCCCCATTTTTTCCATGCACGAACGCCATAGGATGGAGCAACTGCATATTTTGACAGGAACATCATTAATGTTCTTATTCCAAAAACGTTTTTGAAATCCTCGATAAATTTATCTGCTTTTTTCTTTGTTATGCCGTCAACCTCAACAAGTCGTTCTGGCTGTTTTTCAAAGACATCAAAGGTTTCTTCTCCGAATTTCTTAACAATTTTTTTTGCAAGCACTGGGCCGATTCCTTTTATTACACCACTAGCAAGATAACGCTGTATAGCGGCAACTGACTTTGGAAGAGTCCGCTCGCATAGCTGCGCTTTAAATTGCGAGCCGTACTTCGGATGGCTTGTGTATTCACCTGTTAAGCGAAGCTCTTCACCTTCCTCAACATTGCCGATTTCTCCAACAACAGTTATGGGTTCTCCCCCCACATCAAGAGTAAGAACAGCAAAGCCATTGACTTCGTTTTTATATGCAATTGAATCAACGCTACCTTCAATATGGCAAAGCTGTTTATTCTCCATTAATTTCATTCCTTTAGTTATAATTACAATATGAGCTCGGGGTTAGTTATAAGATTCTTTAGTTCCTCAGGATAACAGGTTATTACTGGCTCATACTCCTCAGATAGTTTGTTACAAAGCTTAATAGTTTCTTCATCACATTCAGTCAGAACAAGTATAATACGGTTGCCTATCAAGCTTTCCCAACTACTGCTCCACAAAAGGCTCCTGACTGTGTATTCAATATCTTTATCCTTTGCTTTTACGGGAACAAGTGTAAACATAGTTAGTATAGTTTTCTTTTTATTCAGGAATGCAGATGTTATGACTTTTATAAGACATATGATTAATAGAACTGAAACAACAATAACTATTGAATAAAGCAGAGCCTCCATAATTATTCCTCCTCAAAAAATTATATTAATATAATTTATGTTGGAAAAATAAAAACGTGAGGAAAAAAGCAGATTTTTTTATGTAATTTAATTTTACCTTAAAAAAATACTTATTTCAAGTAAAAAAAGGTGCTCTTTCGAGCACCTTTTAAATTATGCGTTATTCTTTGCTTCGAGATCTGCAAGAGCGTCTTTTCTAGAAAGATTAATTCGTCCCTGATTGTCAATTTCCATTACCTTTACAATAACTTCATCACCAACAGAAACAACATCTTCAACCTTTTCAACTCTGTTCTTATCAAGTTTTGATATATGAACAAGTCCGTCCTTACCTGGAGCAATTTCAACAAATGCGCCGAAGTTCATAAGTCTTACAACCTTACCCTTGTAAATTGCACCAACTTCTGGATCGTTAGCAATTGTATTTACTATCTGAAGTGCTTTATTTGCTTTTTCAAGATCCACACCTGAGATAAATACATTTCCGTCATCGCTGATATCAATCTTAACTTCACAGTCAGCAGAAATCTTCTGGATGACCTTTCCGCCCTGACCGATAACCTCACGGATCTTATCAACAGGAACCTTTGTCTGCAGCATCTTAGGAGCATATTTTCCAACTGTAGCACGTGGCTCAGGAATTGCCTTAAGCATAATATCATCAAGTATATATAAACGAGCTTTTCTTGTTGTTTCAAAAGCGTTTCTAATTATATCCATTGTAAGTCCGTCGACCTTGATATCAACTTGAATTGCTGTGATACCATTTTTAGTACCGCCAACCTTAAAGTCCATATCGCCGTAGAAATCTTCAAGTCCCTGAATATCCACCATAGTCATCCAGCGGTCACCCTCTGTGATAAGTCCGCATGAAATACCAGCAACAGGAGCTTTGATTGGAACACCAGCATCCATAAGAGCAAGTGTTGAACCACAGATTGAGCCCTGTGATGTAGAACCATTTGAAGAAAGAACTTCAGAAACAAGTCTTAATGCATATGGGAATTCTTCAACGCTTGGGATAACTGGCTCAAGTGCTCTTTCAGCAAGTGCACCATGACCAATTTCACGACGTCCAGGTCCTCTTGAAGGCTTTGTTTCACCAACTGAGTAAGATGGGAAGTTGTAGTGATGCATATATCTTTTTGTATCTTCTTCATCAATACCATCAATTCTCTGTGCATCACTTACTGGGCCAAGTGTTGCTACTGTAAGAACCTGTGTCTGTCCTCTTGTGAAGATTCCAGAACCGTGAACTCTTGGAAGAAGTCCTACTTCAGCAGAAAGAGGTCTGATCTGATCAAGACTTCTTCCATCAACACGCTTGCCCTCATCAAGCAACCATCTGCGAACAATCTTCTTCTGAATCTTATAAATAACTTCATCAAGGAAACCTGGCTTTTCACCGTAAGCTTCATCAAATTTAGCATGGATTGCATCTTTAATTGGCTGTAATCTTGCTTCACGTATATTCTTATCGTCTGTATCAAGTGCAGCCTTTACATCATCAGCACAGAAAGCATAAATTTCATTGAAAATATCCTCAGGAATTTCCTGTGATTCAAATGTGAACTTAGGCTTACCGATTTCTTTCTGAATATCACTGATAAATGCAACAATCTTCTTAATTTCTTCATGACCCTTTTCAATAGCTTCAAGCATTGTATCGTCAGGAACTTGATTTGCACCCGCTTCAATCATAACGATTTTATCCATAGAAGCAGCAATTGTTAGGTTGAGGTCATTCTTCTCTCTCTGCTTTAATGTCGGGTTAAGAACGATTTCGCCATCAACAAGTCCGACACTAATACCGCCGATTGGTCCCTTCCAAGGAATATCTGAAATTGACAAAGCAATTGATGTTGCAATCATACCTGTAATTTCAGGTGAATTATCAGGATCAACAGCAAGAACCGTCATAACTACTGATACGTCGTTTCTCATATCCTTTGGGAATAAAGGTCTTATAGGACGATCAACTACGCGTGAAGTAAGGATTGCTTTTTCTGAAGGTTTGCCCTCTCTCTTCATAAAAGAACCTGGGATTTTACCAACAGAATATAATCTTTCTTCATAGTCAACTGATAGAGGGAAGAAGTCAATGCCATCTCTTGGCTTTGCACTTGCTGTAACGTTTGCCATTACAACTGTTTCACCATAACGAACCCAGCATGAACCGTTTGATAGTTCACAGGTCTTACCTGTTTCTACAACGAGATCTCTGCCAGCAAATGTTGTTTTGAATGTTTTGTAGTTATTAAACATAAGCTACCTCCTGTTTTTTTAGTAGCAGCTTTAGCAATAAATGCTGAGTCTTAATAAAAAGGCTCACTATTTAATGCTAAAAAAATCTACTACCATTTTTAATTTTTAAAATAATATGCCAAAAGGCAGAAAGGAAAAAATCCCTGACTGCCCTCTGGTCAAACAAGCAAAATTACTTTGTGCTTGTTTTTTCAATAGTATTACGGATACCAAGTTTTTCAATTGTAGCACGGAATCTAACAACATCTTTCTTATAAAGATATCTTAGTAGGTTACTTCTCTTACCAACCATCTTCAAAAGACCTCTTCTTGAGTGGTGATCCTTCTTATGAACCTTTAAGTGCTCAGTAAGATCGTTGATTCTCTTTGTGAGAATTGCAATCTGTACTTCAGGTGAACCAGTGTCACCTTCGTGAGTAGCGTTAGCTTCGATTACTGCAGTTTTTTCTTCTTTTAAAAGCATATTTACACCTCTTTATTTTATTTGCCTTCGTCATAGCAGACGGCAGGTATTTTCCCCTTAGGGCTTACTCCGCAAGCCATGTGCGTGGCATAACTATTATATAGTATCATAATGACATCAATTTGTAAAGTAGTTTTTATGATTTTTTGCTATTTCAATCCATTTTTAATTTTAGCAGATGTCAATGTATTCTGAAGAAGCATTGCTCTTGTCATTAAGCCGACTCCGCCAGGAACAGGAGTGATATATCCTGCAACCTCCTTGACATTCTCAAAGTCAACATCCCCGCAAAGCTTTCCGTTATCCAGTCTGTTCATTCCAACATCTATTACAACTGCACCCTCTTTAACCATATCAGCAGTGATAAGGTTTGGAACACCAACGGCTGCTATAAGGATATCAGCTCTTTTGCAGGCTGCCTTCAGATCCTTTGTCTTTGAGTGACAGATCGTAACTGTACCACTCTGGTGGAGTAAAAGCATTGACATTGGCTTGCCGACGATATTACTTCTTCCAACAACTACACATTCCTTGCCCGAAATTGAAACGCCTGTGCTTTTGATCATTTCCATAACACCGGCAGGTGTGCAAGGAAGGAAATTATAATCCCCGATCATTATCTTTCCCACATTTATAGGATGAAATGCATCAACATCTTTTTCGGGATTTATTGCATTAAGTATTTCCTTTTCATCAAGGTGTTTTGGGATTGGAAGCTGACATAGAATCCCGTCAACTCTATCATCTTTATTGAGAGTTTCAACAAGCTCCATAAGCTCTTTTTGAGTAGTGTCTGCCGGCAATGCATATTCATAAGAAGCTATTCCAACTTCCTCGCAATCCTTTTTCTTACCGTTGACATAAACTCTTGAAGCAGGATCATCACCGACGATAATAACCGCAAGTCCAACCTCAATGTTATTTTCGTTAAGTACAGCAACTTCTTTTTTTATTTCGGCTTTTACATTAGCAGAAACCTCTTTGCCGCTAATAATATTACTCATCTATATCATCTCCGTCATCATCTATATCATCAATATTGCCATCATCAGTATCATCTACGTCATCTGCATCGTCATTATTAACATCATCAATATCTCTGGTGAGAACCTTCATATTGACTTCATCATCATCGACTTTTTCGTCTTTTGATTTTCCCTTCTCAGTCTTTTCATCATCAAAAGCGTCATCTATTACTTTAGTAAGATCCTTGTCAATCTTTTTCTTTTCTTTTTTTGCCGGTGGATTATTGTATTCTTCAATCATTTTCTTTGAAATGTCTGTTTCATAATAGAACTGATAGTTCCCTGAATCTTTAACTCTCAATCTGTTAATAGCAATTGCAGCAACTGATACGATAACACAAGCAATAGCAAGCATCTGTGATACTCTTATATAATCACCAATCATGAGGCTGTCTGTTCTCAAGCCTTCAATGACTGCTCTGCCAAGTCCGTACCAACCGACATACATAAGGAATATTTCGCCGTCAAACTTTCTGTGTTTACGATAAATATTCAGAAGAATAAAACCTAATATACACCACAAGGATTCATATAAAAAGCAAGGATGTACAACAAGGTCCTGAATAGGCGTAGATGGGAATTGTGAAGCAACCTCATTCATAATCTTATTACTTGTCATTCCCCAAGGAAGCTTTGTTACTGAACCGTAAGCTTCCTGATTAAATAAGTTACCCCAACGACCGATTGCCTGACCAATCAGAAGTCCGAAAGCCGCAACATCAAACATTGCAGAAATTCTTATCTTATTATGCTTTGTAACCAATCCGCCAACTACTAATGCAGCGATTATACCACCGTATACTGCAAGTCCACCATCACGAATGTTTATTGCATCCTTGAACTGGAACTTTCCGTTTGAAACATAATTGTTCCAAGAAAATAGAACGAAATAAAGTCTTGCACCAATTACTGCTCCTATAAAACCAAAAATAACTGAATCGACAGCTTTATCAGGGTTTATGCCAAACTTTTTCATTATCTTAAAGCAGAATATCATTGCAAGCAACGCACCAAGCGCAATAAGGAAACCATACCAATAGATTTCAAAGTTGCCTATTCTTAAAAAAGTTTTGTCAATCTTAATCCCGTTAGTGAAGATATTGTCCTTACCAAGGAACGGAAAAAAGACGCGGTCTGTATTGTCCTGTATATTCTGAACCAATTTGTCTGTCATAATCTTCTCCTTCTAATTAGCTTTAATTATTGAAATTGCAGCTTTTGAAATGTCAAAAAAGTCTGAAAGAGAGTTCTGTACATCTTCAAATGTTATTGCCGCAAGAATTTCCACTGTTTCAAATGCGTCCACACCGACAAAATGTGAGTTGAGCATTAATGATGCGCAAGCTTCAACATTATTGAAACTTCTGATTAATTGCCCATACTTGGACTTCTTAATGATTTCAAATCTAACTTTATCTAATCCTTCTGACTTCACTTTTTCTATTTCCTTTTTAATTCTTGTGAAAACCTCATCAGGGTCTTTTGATTCTCCTCCAAGAATATTTGTAAAGTATCCGTCACCTGTGAAAACTTCAGAAGTAAAGCTTGAATTTATAAGACCATCCTCTGTCATTTCCTTATATAATTGTGATGTTGAACCAGCAAGAAGTGAAAGTGCAATGCTTGCAACCATCTCAGCTTTTACAAGTTCTTTCCCATTCATTGGCTTAACCTTAAATCCGATATTGAACAATGGCGTTCCTACAGGGAGCTTCAGCTCTATTTTAGGCTTATTAATTGTATCAGGCTCATCCTTGAAGGCAGTTTCAAGCTTAATATCTTCACAAGGCTTAAGATATTTATTAGCAATTTCAAGTACTTCATCAACTTTAACATTACCAGCGATTGAAAGCACCATATTGTTAAGATTATAGAAAGTGTGATAGCATCTGTACAGAAGGTCAGCATCAATCTTTGAAATACTTTCAACTGTACCTGCTATGTCAATTTTTACAGGATGATTTACATATAGTGCATTTAAAAGATTAAAGAAAACTCGCCAATCAGGGTTATCATCACACATCCTGATTTCCTGCCCGATAATGCCTTGCTCCTTTAGAACTGTTGCATCAGTGAAATATGGCTTCTGAACAAACGAAAGAAGAATTTCAAGCGAATCCTTATAATTTTCACTACAGCTGAAAAGATAACAGGTCTTATCAAAGCTAGTATAAGCGTTTGCGTTTGCTCCTGTTTTTGCGTAAAGTTCAAAAACATCGCAATCTTCATTTTCAAAAAGCTTATGCTCTAAAAAATGTGCGATACCTTCAGGAACATCAACAAAATCATTCTCTTTGTTTGTTTTGAACCTTGTGTTTATTGAACCGTATTTTGTACCAAAAAGTGCTTCTGTTGTTGAAAAGCCGTCCATTTCCCATACAAGAATATCAAGTCCCGATGGATGAGAAATTTTGTAATATTGTTCGCCGGCTCTGTCACTTTTTATTATTATCTTTTCCATTACTCTTTGCCCTCCTGGCTTTCAGAGCCTTTCATAATATAAATAGTATCAAGCTTCAAAGCAGCGGCTGCCTTAATAATATCTTCACGAGTTACCTTCTGCAAGGCTTTAATTGCCTGTTCAGGTGAATAGTTATCCCCTCTTATTGACTGTATAAAATACCATGCAGCAATATCGTTTGTTGAGTCGTAGTTTGACTTATAGTCGCCGGCGATACTTAATACTGCATTATTCATTTCATCATCAGTAAAGTTACCTGTTGCAAGTGCATTAATCTGATTTTGAATTTCTTCCTTAGCTTTTGGAATATTTGCGTATTCAACACCGCTATCGACAATCATAACTCCCTTGCCCTCAACAAATCCAGCAGCACAGTAATAACAAAGACTGTACTTCTCGCGGACATTTGTAAATAGCTTTGAAAAGGCTGTACCGCCGAGCATTGTTGTCATAAGTCGGTTTGCATAAGTGCTCTTTAAGTCACTCTTGAACGCCATAACCATCTTACATTGATTGACATCCATATTTTCAACAACTTCAACAGGTTCAGTTTTAATTGTGCTAAAGCAATCAAATTTATTAGGTGAATAACTTCTCTCTAATGAAGAGAATGCATTTTTTATTTTGTTAATAGCTTCAACGTTTTCTTCGCCACCAACAAACATAATTTCTACCTGAGCAGTTTTTAAAAGCTCTTTATATGCATTATATGTCATCTGTGGTGTAAGCTTTTGAGCACCTTTTTTATTACCATAAGCGGTAATTGCTGAAGGCTCATTCTTATATATAGTTGTGTTTGCACGGATTATTGCATAAGTTCTCTTATCATTAATTTCAGCTTCAATCCCACTGATAAGCTCTTGTTTTCGGATTTCGAAATCCTTTTTAGCAAAGCCATTATCCTCAACAACAGGCTTGAAAATACAATCAAGAAGAATATCTGTTACTTCACCTGTGACTTTTTCACCTTCAAAAGAATAAGAATCACATATACAGCTTGCAGCGATACCTACAACCTGATTATCAGCAAGTTTGTGGTTTATCGTTGAAAGGTTTGAACCATAAAGGCTTGAAAGCTTTGTGGTAAGTTCTGTTCTTGTTCTGTATTTTTCATTTGAAGTAATAAGAAGATTCGGAACAAGTGCATTTTCTGAAGCTGAAAGCTCATCAAGCTTTGTAATAAACCTTATCATTATAAAATTGCTTTTAAATTTATTATCTATTATTGTTGTAAAGCGAATTCCGTCAGAAATTTTCTGTTCACTGAGGTTGATAGCCATTTAAACAACTCCTTTACCTATAGTGCATTACCAAAATATTATAACATAGTATTTATTAATTTTCTACTAATATTAATAAAATTCATACTTATTGTAACCAAAAAACAACCGGTAATTATCAAATCACCGGCATTTTTCTAATTTATTTGAGGAATATATTGTTCATTATCAAGAGCATAATTCAAAACCTTACCATAAAACTCTGTTGGATTCTGCATAATTTTTTCTTTTATTAAATTTGCTTGCAGTTCATCAGGGGCGAAAAGCTTCATATCCATGAGAACTATGTCATTATCATTGCAGATACACGAAACACTGAAGCCTTTTTCAAGCTGTTTAACTTCACATTTTACATCATGCTCAATTTTCAGTTTTGAGAAAAGCTTTAAGCCAGCAGATAATATCTTATCTCGAAATGATTTTGGCACTATCGTCTTGAACGATTCCGCACCAGCCTTACCCATTTCAGTGAGAGAATAATAATCAACACCATCAACGTTTTTTATTTCAATAGTTTTAGCTTCAAGCATTGAATTTATAGCTTCAGTATAATAGAAATAATTCAGTATTCCGTCTGAGGTTGCAATTTCAGTAAGCTGCTGAGGTGTGACAGGCCTGTCAATTTCATTAAGAAAATAGCAGATGAGAATTTTCACTGCGTAGGAGTCCGTAAGTGATAACATATTAGGTGTCAGAAATTTTTCGAAGGTATCCATTAAAATCTCCTTAGAAATTAGGGTAATCAATCATATTTGAAAGTAATGCGATATTAACAGCTGCCTCAACACAAGGGACTGCACGAGGAACAACACAAGGATCATGTCTGCCCTTTATGTTGATAGTTTCATTCTTCAATGCGCTATAATCAATAGTTTCCTGTGGTCTTGCTATTGAAGGAGTTGGCTTGAATGCAACTTTTAAAGTAATAGGCATTCCTGAAGAAATACCGCCTAATATTCCACCGTGATAATTTGTTTTTGTAACAACGTGACCGTGCTCATCAACATAGAATTCATCGTTGTTTTCACTTCCGAGCATTTTTGAGCAGTTAAAACCAGCACCAAATTCAAGACCTTTTACTGCTGGAATTCCAAAAATAAGCTGAGCTATGTTATTTTCAAGTCCGTCAAAAATCGGCGAGCCGATTCCCGCTGGAACATTTATTGAGCAACATTCGATAACACCGCCCAGCGAGTCAAGCGATTCTCTTGCTTTTTCGATATCATTTATCATCGAAACGCCCTTTTTATCATTGAGCACAGGGAATTCTTTTACTCTAAGATCAAGGATCTGTTCGCGACTTACTGAGATTGGGTCAAAAGGAGTATCATTTGTGTTATGTATTGAATAAATATGTGCACCAGTATAGATTCCTCTTCTTTCAAGAATCTGTGCACATACTGCACCAGCAAACACAAGCGGAGCAGTGAGCCTGCCTGAAAAATGACCACCACCACGGACATCATTGAACCCACGGTATCTTACTGCACCAGTATAATCAGCGTGACCAGGACGTGCAAGCCTTGATACATTTGAGTAATCGTTGGAGTGAGCGTCTTCATTAGGAATAAATGCACATAAAGGTGTTCCTGTTGTTTTATTATTAAGCAAGCCAGACATAACCTGCGGGAGGTCTTTCTCTCTTCTCTGGGTCGATGTCTTATCTTTCTTTGGTGCTCTTCTTGCCATAACAGCAAGAACCTCATCCATATTTATATACTCACCACAAGGTAGCTTATCAATTACAACTCCAATTGCTGGACCATGTGACTCGCCGAAAATAGAAACGCTAATATTATTATTCCATATCGAAGACATTTACTTTTCCCCCAAGCTTTTTGTATTGTTCAAAAAAATCCGGCCAGGATTTTTCAACAGACGAAGCATTATTTATTATCAATGGCTTTTTACATCTTGTCGCACATACTGCCATTGACATTGCTATTCTATGATCATTGAAGCTGTCGACTTCTCCACCTGTGAAACTTTCAACGCCATTAATAATAAGTGAATCTTCGGTTGTTGTAACACTCCCACCAATTTTATTAATGCAGAAAGAGATTGATTCAAGACGGTCACTTTCCTTAATTCTCAAACGGGCAACATTATAAATTTTCGATGTTCCTTCACAAAAACAAGCAAGTACTGTCATAATTGGAACAATATCAGGAATATCGCAGCCGTCAACCTCAAATGCTTTCATTTTATTATTATAGCTTATTTTACTTATAATTTCAATAATTTTCTTGTCACCTTGAAATGACGATGTATTTAAATTACTAATTTGGATGTCTGAGCCAAGTGCATTTGCAACATATAAAAAGGCTGCCTGTGAATAATCGCCCTCAACTTTTATATCAGCTGGGCTATATTTCTGATTGCCCTTTATGGAATACCCTTGTTCGGTTTCGGTAATACTTACACCGAATTTTGAAAGACAATCTATTGTAATATCAACATAAGGCTTTGATTCAAGCTTTGATGTGAGAACAATTTCACTGTTACCATCGAGTAATGGCAAAGCAAAAAGCAAGCCTGTTATGAACTGTGAACTTATGTTTCCTTCAAGTGAAAATGTACCCGACATTAAATTCCCTGAAACTGAAAATGGCATTGTATTATTGTAATCAAAAGTTATCCCCTTTTTTGTTAATTCCTCAAGGTATAGGATTATCGGGCGTTCCGGGAGCTTGCCTTTTCCTTGAAACGTAGTGCTTATACCTAAAGCTGTTGCTATTGGAATTAAAAATCGAAGAGTTGAACCCGATTCATTGCAATCGATTGTTGCTGACTGTGGGATACTATTAATACCGTTAACGGTCGCAGTATTACCTTCAATAGTGATTTCAGCACCAAGGGATTTTAATGCGTCAATGGTAGCAATAATATCCTTTGATAAAGAAAGTCCGCTGATTTTAGAAGTTCCGCTTGATAATGCCGCACAGATAAGGAGCCTGTGGGCAACACTTTTTGATGGAGGTGCAGAAACGGTGCCTTTCAATAGGCTTGGCTCTATTTTTACATTATACATTGGCAACCTCCATTAATTTGTAGAAATCAGGAATGGAAAGCTTTTTAATTTCGCTTTTACCGATGTCGTTACATAGAATTAGATTTATTTTATCGGTTTCACGCTTTTTATCATTAAGACAAGTACCTATTAGTTCAGAAATATTAAAATTTGTACTGGTAGGAAGATTATATTTCTCAAGGCAGGCTTTGAGCTTTTCTGTTGTGCCTTTTTTAGTTATACCTGATTTTTCTGCATATTCAGATATTATCATCATACCTATTGCTACGGCTTTTCCGTGGGTAATGCCTGTGTAGTTGTATGCTTTCTCGATAGCATGACCGAATGTATGGCCAAAATTAAGGAGCATTCTCTCGCCCTTATCAAACTCATCACATTCAATAACTGATTTTTTTATGTTTATACATTCAGTTATAACATCAATAAGCTGAGTGTCATTTATACCCTTTGAAAGAGAATCAAAAAGGCTTTTGCTTTTAATCATTCCATACTTGATAATTTCAGACATTCCGTCTGAATAAATTTCATCAGAAAGCGTTTTTAATGTCTTAGTATCACATATAACACATTCAGGCTGCTTGAAAGCGCCGACAAGGTTCTTACCTGAGGCAATATTCACTGCGGTTTTACCACCGATTGATGAGTCAGTCTGTGCAAGTAAGGTTGTAGGAATCTGTACAAAATCAAGTCCACGGAGGTATGTTGCGGACGCAAAACCAGTAAGGTCGCCGACTACTCCTCCACCAAGAGCTATGAGTAAATCAGTTCTTGAAACTGCATTTTGTGACAGAAACTCATACAGAGCTATCAGAGTTTTATGGGACTTGGACTCCTCTCCGTTTTTAAAAGCAAATATAGTTGCTATAATGCCACTTTTCTCAAGTGATTTCAAAACTGTATCTCCATACAGTTTTTCAACAATATCATCGGTCACGATTACAGCTTTTTTATAAACTTTAGTATTACTTATAATTTTACCGCTTTGTGACAGGATACCCTCACCCACATAAATATTATAGCTTGAAGATGCGTTTATCTGAATTGCCTGCATAAGTTTTCTGCCTTTCTAAAATGATTATAATTTCTTTCCTGAGAAATCTGCCTGAGCTTTGATTTTTGTCATAATTTTTGAGAACTGTTCTGGTGTGAGTGATTGTGCACCATCAGAGAGTGCATTCTTTGGATCGTTGTGTACTTCGATTATCAATCCGTCTGTTCCACAAGCTATTGCCGCAAGTGATAGAGGCTCAACAAGTGAAGTTATACCAGCAGCATGACTTGGATCAACCACAACAGGTAGATGTGTGAGCTGTTTTAACAGTGGAATTGCTGAAATATCAAGTGTATTTCTTGTCTTTGGTTCAAAGGTTCTTATTCCTCTTTCGCAAAGAATAATATTTTGATTTCCACCTGCTGAAATATATTCAGCAGACATCAAAAGCTCTTCAATGGTATTTGCAAGACCTCTTTTTAAAAGTATAGGCTTGTCTGAATGACCGAGTGCTTTAAGCAACTCAAAATTCTGCATATTTCTTGCCCCTACCTGAATTATATCAACATCTGCAAACAAGTCAAGATGTGCAAGTGACATAATTTCTGTTACAATAGGGAGCCCTGTTGCTTTTTTTGCCGCTAAAAGAAGCTCGATTCCATCAGCACGGAGGCCCTGGAAAGCATAAGGTGAGGTTCTCGGCTTGAACGCACCACCACGAAGCATTGTTGCTCCTGCTTCTTTAACAGCCATTGCTGTTGTTATAATCTGTTCTTCACTTTCAACAGAACAAGGACCTGCTATTACATTGAATGAACCGCCACCGACTTTTCTTCCCAAAACGTCAATTATTGAATCATCAGGATGGAACTTTCTGTTTGTGTTCTTGAAAGGTTCCTGAATTCGTTGAACATTTTCAACGATATCCTTTGCCTTAACACTTTCAATATCAATTTTTGTCGTATCGCCAATTAGTCCGAGGATACTTTTCTGTGTACCCTCAACATGATTTACTTTTACATCAAAACTTGAGAGCCATTTTACCAATTCCTCAATCTGATTTTTTTCAACATTTTGCTTAAGAATTACTATCATTTTAAATCCTCCAAAAAATTATTATTTCAAGTTGTAATCGTGCACTATCACAACAAGTAGATAAATAAAAAAGTTCGTAGCCTTACAGTAAAGCTACGAACATTAAAACACAAGTATTTATAATTTAACTATGCCAATATACTTGTTATCTTACTGCTGCAGCTTTTCCCACGCCAAAAAAACTTGAAGCCAAAATAAAAGCTCAAGCTAAAAAAGTATGTAAAGCTGATAGCAATTGATAATACTGACATACTGTTCCCCTTTAATTTATTAATACTAATATACGCTTATCAAACTAATTTGTCAATAATTTTTTAAAAATAAATTCAAAATATACAATTTGTTAATAAAATATCCTTCACCATATAGATGAAGGATAAGTACTTATATCTTCTTAATTTTCGCAAAGTTTGCCATAATTTTTTTTGTTCCCTTAACATCAAAAGCAACTTCAAGCATAGTGTCATTTGACATTTTCGTTGCTGATATAACTGTTCCTTCACCAAAAATGTTGTGAGAAACCCTATCTCCTACAGCAAAGTCAACATTAAGTGTGTTATGCTTTTCATTACGTCTTTTGTTTGCAAGCTGTTCCTGAAGTGAGATATTTGTTGAAGCAATAATTTTTGGTCCTTTTGAATCGCTCTGAAATCTTTCAATTTGCTGTTGTTGATTCTCAATATACTCAGCAGGGAGCTCCTTTATAAAGCGTGAAATACGATTTCTATTTGTGTTACCAAAAAGCATTCTTTCAACAGCGTGAGTAAGATAAAGATTCTTTTTTGCTCTTGTTATTCCGACATAAGCAAGGCGACGCTCCTCCTCAATATCTTCGTCATTGGCAATACTCCTTGCCCCTGGGAAGATATTTTCTTCCATCCCCACAATAAAAACATTATGGAATTCAAGACCTTTTGCAGCGTGCATAGTCATCATTACAACATAGTCACTGTTTTCATCAAGCTGATCGATGTCTGTGTATAATGCAACTTCTTCAAGGAAGCCAGAAAGTGAAGGCTCCTGTGCCTCTTGAGTATATGTTACCATAGTAGATTTCAACTCGTTAATATTTTCAAGTCGCATTGCACCTTCTTCACCAAGTGATTTCATATATGCAAGGTAGCCTGTTTCGTCAAGCAATTCATCAAGTAAAGCATCCAGTGAATTTTTTTCAGCAAATGCAGTTAATTTATCAAACATTTTCGCAACATCAACAAGTGGCTTCGACTTCTTTGCAAGAGGTGCATACTGCGCAGCATCACGAAGTATTTCAATAGGAGTTAACCCTAAGTCAGAGGTAATCTGTTCAAGTACTGTTACTGTTGCATTACCTATACTTCTCTTTGGCTCGTTTATAATTCTCTTAAGTCTTAACATATCTGAAGGATTATTTATAACAGCAAGATATGAAATCATATCCTTGATTTCTTTTCTGTCATAGAATTTTTGTCCACCAAATATCTTATAAGGAATTCCACTTGCAATCAAAGCTTTTTCAATACTATTTGATTGTGCATTCATTCGATAAAGAACTGCATAGTCGTTGAACTTGTTTCCAGCTTTTACGCCATCAAGGATAGTTTCGGCAACGAACTTTGATTCACCTGCTTCATTAGCAGCTTTGAAAACTACAACTTTGCTTCCATCACCGCTTGAAGTCCAAAGGTTCTTTCCCTTTCTGCCCATATTGTTCTTTATAAGCTCATTTGCGACAGAAAGAATATTCTGTGTTGAACGATAATTCTGTTCAAGACGGATAACCTTTGCATTCGTGAACTGTTCTTCAAATGAAAGTATGTTCTCTATTGTAGCACCTCTGAATTTATATATACTCTGGTCATCATCACCAACGACGCAGAGGTTCTTATGCTTCTGTGAGAGCATGCTGACAAGCTTATATTGGACCTGATTAGTATCCTGATACTCATCAACAAGGATGTATTTGAATCTATTCTGATAATGTTCAAGCACGTCTGGGAACTGTTCAAATATTTTTACTGTTAGATTGATAATATCATCAAAGTCAACAGCATTTGCAGAAAATAGCCTGTTTTGATACAACTTATAGATTCTTGAGATTACCATTTTTCTGTAATCTCCGTGAGCTTCTATTTCATACTGCTCAGTTGATATCATATTGTCCTTCTGTCTGCTGATTTCGGACAGAATTGCTCGAGGAGGGAACATTTTTTCGTTAATTTCAAGATCAGCAAGACAAGCTTTTATAAGTCTTTGCTGGTCATCACTATCATATATTGTAAAACTTCTATTATATCCGAGTCGTTCAATTTCCTGTCTTAATATTCTAACGCAAGTTGAGTGGAAGGTTGCTGCCACAATACCCTGTGACTTATCACCAAGCATTTTTTCAAGCCTGTCTTTAAGTTCACCTGCTGCTTTGTTTGTAAAAGTAATTGCTAGAATACTCCAAGGCTGAACACAATCAACAGAAATGATATCCTTTAATCTGTTATCATCTGTTTCATTGCCGGCAACATAATTCTTAAGGAAGTCAACATCATCATCTGTTAAATTTGAAGGAACATTATTGTTATTATAAGCATTGCCAAAGTGAATCATATTTGCAATTCTGTTGACAAGCACTGTTGTTTTTCCACTACCTGCTCCTGCAAGAATCAATAAAGGACCGTTAACAGTAAATACAGCATCCAGTTGCTTGTCATTCATTCTATTAAAGTACTTTTTTAGTGCATTTTTTTTATTTATTAGGAAATCATTTGCTATTACCATTACACTACTCCATTCAAGATTTACTTTTTCTTATTATATCATAACTTCATATAATTTCAACCTGTAATTTGCTTTTTTATTTCTTTAAACTTTATAATTAATTATATGTGAATTTTGAATTTATTATATAGAATTTACCAAATATATATAGTATAATAATCATATATAGGAAAGGAGGATGAGAATGCGACTCAATACTAATAAGAAAAACAATGTACTAATTTTTAATATTCTTCTGATTGTAGCTTTAAGTCTTCTCATGATAATGTTTCTTTTTAAGCTTGACAGATTTCTATTACTGTTTAGAAGAATTTTGAAAATACTTTCTCCAATAATTTGGGGTTTTGTTATAGCGTATCTACTAAATCCAATTATGAAGTTGTCTGAACGAACGTACACAAAACTGTTCTGCAGGAAAAAGCCACATAAAAAAGCTGCGAGGCGTATATCTGTTGCTATTACAATGCTATTCTTTATATTAATTATCAGCCTTTTCTTCTATGCTATTGTTCCTGAAATTGCCCGAAACATTTCTTCAATATTAAAAAAATCAGGTGAATGGATAACTGATATTGAAAACACATTTAATAATATCCTAGAGAAAAATCCAAAATTAAATAAATTTTACAAAAAAGAGTTTGATAATATAATCACATATCTGCAGAATTATGTTGAAAATAAACAACCAGGGATTGAAGATTTTGTTACTAACATAACAAAAGGTGCTCTTAACTTCTTGATTGGAGTTAAAGATTTCATACTTGGACTTATTGTTTCAGTTTATCTTCTTTTAAGCAAAGAAAATCTTATTGCGCAGATTAAAAAAATCACTCTTGCAATATTCCCAAAAAGGACATGCCAAAGAATTTTTAATGTTTATCATAAATCCAATAAAATGTTCATTGGTTTTATTAGTGGAAAAATAATTGATTCAATCATTATTGGTATTCTGTGCTTTATTGTAATGAGAATTATCGGCATTAACTATTCGGTTCTTATCAGCTTGATAATTGGTGTTACAAATATTATTCCTTTCTTCGGCCCTTTTATTGGTGCTATTCCAAGCGCTATGCTTGTATTTTTTGATACGCCACGGGACGTAATACCATTCCTCATATTCATTTTGATTCTTCAGCAATTTGATGGTAATATATTAGGACCTCGTATTCTCGGTGATTCAACAGGTTTACCTGCCTTCTGGGTACTGTTTGCAATATTCCTCGGAGGTGGCTTGTTTGGTTTTACCGGTATGTTGCTTGGTATTCCAACATTCGCACTTATATATGCACTATTCAGAGATTTTGTTGAGAATAAACTTAAGAGAAAAAGGCTCCCAACAGATACAAAAGCTTATTATGGAAATGTCGAAAAGTATTATGAAATCAAAAGAGCGAAAGACAAGCAGGAATCTGAGGATTATGATGAATATATGATATATAAAAAATAGAATAAAAATCCACCGGCTTAGCCGGTGGTATTTCTTTTGTCGCCTATAAGGCTCCGTTACTGGCAGCCATTGCTATGGCATTACGGTCTGACACTTGCAAAAGCTTGTTACTTGCTACCCTTGAAA
>JAEWZG010000121.1 GCA_023395435.1 Bacillota bacterium | reverse complement strand
TCGTGAGCATCAGCTTGATGTAATAAACAGAACATTCCATACAAGATTCTGATAATGAAGGTGTAGCGATGTCTGATATAACAGGAAGAATACACTCATATGAAAGTTTTGGTGCTGTTGACGGTCCAGGAATTCGCTTTGTCGTCTTCCTGCAAGGCTGTCTTCTTCGTTGTCTTTACTGTCACAATCCAGATACCTGGAAATGTGGAACAGGGGATATTGTTTCTGCCGATAAGCTTGTTGAAAATATTCTGACATACAGGAATTTTATTGCACACGGAGGTGTAACTCTCACTGGTGGAGAGCCGTTATTACAGGCTGAATTCTGCGAGGCTGTTATAGATAAATGTCACAACAATAACCTTCATGTTGCAATAGATACTTGTGGTGCTGTTCCACTTTCACAAAGTGGAAACGCAATTTTAAAAGCTGATTTAATTCTTCTCGATATAAAGGATATTGATACTGAGGATTGCAAAAAGCTCACTGGCATGGGTAATGAAAATGCTTTTGCGACACTTGACTTTTGTGAGCAGAACAGCAAGGATGTGTGGATAAGGCACGTTCTTCTTCCTCAATATACACTCAAAGAAGATAAGCTTCACCGACTCAGCGAATTTTTAAGCAGGTATAAATGTATTAAAAAAGTCGAGCTTCTCCCCTACCATACGCTAGGGGCATATAAGTGGGAACAGCTCGGTATTAAATCAGAACTTGAGGGAATTGAACCGCCAGAACAGGCGGAAATTGAAAATGCAAAGAAAATTCTTTTATCTTATGGACTAATATTATAAAAAATTAACCGCCAGTAAATTGTGGCGGTTAATTTTTTATTGACTACCATTATATTTGGAACTATATCAACTTGAGAATAATTCTGATTGTATGTATGCTCGCCAATTTCTCGCTTGCTCAAAATTCATTTTATCTCCAAATTGCTATTGACAAAATGAATATTTTGATATATAGTGTTCTTATAAAGGAACACTATATTGGAGGCAAGTATGGATCTTATAGAAAAGCTTACTGCTTTTTCTCTCACAAGACAGGAGGCAGTAATATATATTACGCTTTTGTCAGAGGGTGCCTTGTCGGGGTATGAGGTGTCGAAGCAATGCGGTATTTCACGCTCAAATAGCTATACTTCACTTGCTAACCTTGTTGAAAAGGGGGCGGCATATATAATTGAAGAATCAGCCACTAAATATATGGCTGTCGGGGTTGATGAATTTTGTAGTAATAAAATAGCCGAACTGTCAAAGCTTAAGGCTGACCTTGTGAGCAGTATTACTACCAGCAAGGAAGAATATGAAGGTTATATCACTATAAAAGGTGAAAAGCATATTTTCGACAAGCTCCACAGTATGATAAAAGATGCGAGCGAACGAATATATATTTCTGCTGAAGAAAGTATACTGCTTGAACTTTCTGATGATCTTAATGATGCTGCTGAAAGAGGGCTGAAGGTTGTTATACTTACTGACTTTGACCTTGATATAAACAACATAATTCTTTTTAAATCAAAACGAACAGCAGGACAGATACGTCTTATTGCTGATACGACTTCTGTTATTACTGGCGAATTCGCTGAATGTGCAACCTGTCTTTATTCAAAAAAGCGCAATCTTGTTGACTTATTCAGGGATGCTATGAAAAACGAAATTAAGCTTATTCAGCTTGAAAATAATTAATATATAGGAGGCACTAATATGAAAACACCATTTGTAACACTTGAACAGGTACAGGATATGGTCAAAGAGTATCCTACTCCTTTTCATCTATACGACGAAAAAGGAATAAGAGAGAACGCAAGAAAACTTAACAAGGCTTTCTCATGGAACAAGGGATATAAAGAATACTTTGCTGTTAAGGCTACCCCTAATCCGTTTCTTTTAAAAATTCTTCAGGAGGAAGGCTGTGGAGTTGACTGCTCTTCACTCACAGAACTTATGATGAGTGACGCCTGCGGTTTTTCTGGTTCTGACATTATGTTCTCATCAAATGTAACACCTCGTGAAGATTTTGCACTTGCTGCAAAGCTTGGTGCTTACATAAATCTTGATGATATCACGCATATTGAATATCTTGAAGAAATTGCTGGTATTCCTGAAACTATTTGTTGCAGGTATAATCCAGGCGGATTATTCAAAATACAAAATCAGATTATGGATAATCCAGGTGATGCAAAGTATGGATTGACGCGCCCACAAATGACTGAAGCTTTCAATAAGCTTATGGCAAAGGGCGCAAAGCACTTTGGTATTCACGCATTTTTGGCAAGCAATACTGTTTCAACTGAATACTATCCAAAGCTTGCAAAAATACTTTTTGAAACAGCTGTTGAACTCCACAACGAAACTGGTGCTGACATTAAGTTCATCAATCTCAGTGGTGGTGTTGGTGTGAATTACAAGCCTGATCAGGCTCCAAACGATATTATGCTTATTGGTGATGAAGTCAGAAAGGCTTTTGAGGAAGTTATGGTTCCTGCCGGACTTGGTGACGTTGCAATCTTCACAGAACTCGGAAGATTTATGCTTGCTCCTTACGGTCATCTTATTTCAAAGGTTATCCACGAAAAGCATACTCATAAAGAATATATCGGACTCGATGCCTGTGCGGCAAACCTTATGCGTCCTGCTATGTATGGTGCTTATCACCATATAACCGTTCTCGGAAAAGAAAATGCTCCAAGCGACCACAAGTATGATGTTACTGGTGGATTATGTGAAAACAACGATAAGTTTGCTATTGACAGAATGCTCCCTGAAATTGAAATCGGCGATTATGTTGCTATTCATGATACTGGTGCACACGGCTTTTCAATGGGTTATAATTACAATGGAAAGCTTCGTTCTGCTGAGGTTTTATTGAAAGAAGACGGAACAACAGAGCTCATCAGACGTGCTGAAACACCTGCTGATTATTTTGCTACATTTGACTTTACTGATTTCTTTAATGATGAGGAAAGCCTTACAAAAGGCAAAATTCTTGTCTAATAGTATGAAATTATGATAAATATTATAAAAGCTAACAACAGTAATATTCATATAGCTTTAAAGATAAGGCTTGAAATGCTACGGGAAGTCAATAATCTTTCAGATAATTCAGCTTTCAGTAATGATTTTATAGAAAGCATATTATCTTATTTTTCAAGACAAGATCAGACAACACTTCTTGCTTTAAATGATGAGAAAGAAGTTATAGGTTGTGCTACGATATGCTATATTAATATTTTGCCGACTTTTTCTCACCAAAGTGGCAAGAGAGCTCACCTTATGAATGTCTATACCAATAAAGATTACAGACGTCAAGGGATTGCTCAAAAAATAATTGGGCAACTTATTGACGAGGCAAAGCAAAAAGGTGTTACTGAAATAAGTCTTGATGCCACTGAATCTGGAATGCCACTTTATGAAAGCTGTGGCTTTGTTAAAAATAAAGATGGAATGTTACTATTAATTAATCAATAGCAATCTTGGCTATAATGCATGAATTGAGTTAATACTAAACTTATCTATCAACAACTGAAAAATAA
>JAEWZG010000100.1 GCA_023395435.1 Bacillota bacterium | reverse complement strand
ATATTTTTTAACCGAGGTTTTGCCAAGCTCCTGTCGGATCTTCAGCATTCTCTGAACATGGTCGGGGTTATCGCATTTAACCATATCAGCAAGGGCAGCCTTGTTAAGTGATTCAATCTCGGTATCTGTTTCTTCTTCAAGCCATTTTTTTAGCTGAGCTACTGACTTAGGATTATCAAGTCCTGTAATCTGAATAGCTTCGGCCATTAATTCGTCGGTGATTTTCTGACTACAATATAAAGCACCTTCAACAAGGTCGGTATCAATTTTAATTCCTGTTGCATTAATCTGCTGGTCGAGCTCCCACTCTTTCTGCACCTGATCAGGAACAGGAAATACTGAAAGCCTTTTATAAATTTCCATCTCAGTGACGACATCCTGAATGCAGTATTCCTTAAATAGATTCCATTTGTCGGGGTCGTGCTGCGGTAGGTTCCTGGTTCGGTTTCCGTTTGCTCGTGTAGGCTTGCAAGGTTTACAAAAATAGTTGATTAAGGCTTTACCAGTGCCGAGTTTTCTTTTATCCTGCGGAAGTCCTAAAGCTTCGCCCGTTGCTGCAAGTCCTGCGGTATAACCACAATATAACCCGTGTAGCATTGAACAGCGCCATTGCTTAAGCCATTCGGTGCGAGTAAGCGTGTCAGGGTGATAATCGCCCCAGCGGTCAAGCCTATTATTAGTAAGCCCCAAGTATTTAGATAAACAATACCACTCGAAAGGTGCATTATAAGCGTGCTTAATAATTAAATCGTCGGTCATTGCTATGCATATGTCTCTTGGTATTAATTCGCCTTTTGTTAGATCAATAATCTGAACTGGTTGGAAGTCAACTGAATAAGCAAATAAAAGTATTTGAAAATCTGGGGACTCTACGTATTTATAGAGTCCCGATTTTTTTATGTCTACCGATGAATAGGTTTCAATGTCGATTGACAGGTGTTTCACTAAACCCACCTGCCTTTAATAAGGCAGGCCAGTAAGTGGGTTAATTGTTGGTTGAATGTATTGCTGTGGAGCTGGTTGCTGATATTGTGGCTGTGCATATTGCTGAACAGGTTGCTGATACTGCGGCTGTGCAGGAGTTGCACCGAAAGCCTCCTCAACTGATACACGTCCACCGAGTGGCTCCCCATCTTCAAGCTTCTGAACAGCGTTAAGACCACAGCCAACACCGCGCTTGCCATTAGAGTTATAAGGGAAGAAGTTAACTGATACTCTTGCGTAGATTCCGCTGTAAACCTGTGATTGGTCAATTATTGGGTTAAGTCCCGTATCTACAATCTGAGGAGCTGTCTTGCTGGATGCAGTGAATACCCAGTGATTTTTACATTCATCACCGAATGCGTCACCATTTGGCCTTACTCCGTCGCCGTCATAAACCGGGTTAGCCACTACAGGAGGCTTAGCTCCATTCCAGCACTTGCTTACGCCGAGATTAGTTGCGGCAGCGATAGCAAAGTCAATTCTCTGCTTTGTTGCAACGTCTGACTTAGGTATCAATATCGTAACTGAATACTTTTCATCCTGGCCAGGCTGATGCGCATAAGGCTTAAAAAGGTGTTCATATGAGAGGCGAGCTCTTCCGGTTGTCATTGTTGTTTCATTCATTATTCGTTTCCTCCAAACATTTCTTCGATATTCCGTTTAAACGGTTCACGCTTGTCGCTTTCCGGGGCGAGTGTAGGCTTGCCCTGTGGCTTATTTATGTAATCACCTACAAGCTCAGTAAATTGCTTTTTACCGACGAGCTTTTCAGCGTTAGTCAGGGTAATAGGTTTTCTCTCATAGAGAAGTGCTTCATCAAAGCCGTTAGTCTTAAGAGTGTCAAAGGCCTTGTCAATATCAGTAAATGCTCTGTTGCTTCTGCCCTCAACAGCTTTCCAGCCAGGTACAGCGTTACCGAGTAGTAACTCAGCGAGTGCGTATTCTTCGAGGTCAGACACCCAGGTTTTAAGGTTTTCTGCAATTTTAAGAATATCTCCAACTTGCTGGTTATCTATTAAAGGTGGTAAAGCTTGTCCGAATGCTTCAAGTGGTTTAAAGCTGTCTGCCCGTGCTCTGCATGTTGCTTTTGCCTTACAGAATCTGCACCAGTCTCCGCACTGAAATTCTCCTTCACCTTTAATAGCCTGTTCAGCTATTGGCTTAATTCGATCGGCCCAGATAGCTAAGTTAACTTTTGTAATCTGCTCTTCTGAGAAATTATCTAGTCGAGGCTGGACGATGTGCATTATCACGTTTTTGATAGGAAATAGGAAGCTGTATTCGTTTAATGCACCCAGTGCGTATAATCTCATTTGTGGGTTATCTTCAGCTGATACTGGCACGCCTTTTCCATGTTTATAGTCGAATATATGTAAATCGCAGCCGACAATTAAAATACAGTCGCCGGTACCGAAGCCTTCAGGAACGATATTCGAGAAGTCAAGTCGCTTTTCAATTACAACGTAAGGCTTAGATTTATAAGCATGTGCAACACTGAGAATATAATCAAGATAAGCGTCTGAACAGCTTTCCATTTCTGGCTGATATAATTCATTAGCTTTAATGACTTTAAGACGTTTATCGTATTCAGATTTCTTCATTGCCTCGAACTTCTTACGGGCTTTTAGTTCACATAATTCGTGGGCGAGTGTACCTTCTTCTGCATAGGTTGATTGCTGTTCCGGCATATCCGCTGTCAGCTGTGCAGACGGTGGGCAATTAAGCCACCGTTTAGCCGCTGATGCAGAGAGAAGTGCGTGTATTCCTGGCATTATTCATCCTCCCCGTAATCGTCATATTCAACCGGCTCATCATCATATTCATCGGATTCGTCCTCTTCTGTTGCCTGTGTGTATTCTTCTTCCGAAATCAATTTAACATCATTTTCTGAGACGGATAGCATGTCCGCAGTTCGTTTATTTTGTCTATCTACGAAGGCGTCGTCAAGAGAAGATATATCACCTATGCCCCCGAATTTAACTGAGCTATAGCCTACAGAGTTTATGCCCCCGTACATTTCACTGTTTGAAATTTCAAAGTACATTGTGGCGTCGATAGTGATTTTGGGATTTATCATTATATCTTGCCTCCTAACTGTCTGATACCCTGTGCGAGTGCACCATATTGCTCAACAGGCATATCCATAATTGTCTGTACCGGTGAGCCGTCAGCTTTCTTGAAGCTGTGCAAGAGGTTAAGGACTTCATGCTGTCTGCCTGCCTCAACGATAGGTCTTGTTGCGAGGCTGAGTTCCTGCATTGTATATGTAGGCTGTTGCTGAACGGGTACAGTCTGAATAGGAGCCTGCTGGATAGGTTGCTGAATCGGTGCTTGTATAGGCATCTGCTGTATCGGTGCCTGCTGTTCAGGATAGAAAGTCATTCCACTTTCAGGTTGCTGTACCGGTGTTACTGGTGGTTGCTGAACAGGTGGGTATATCTGCTCTGTGGTTGCTTGGATAACTTCGGCAGCGGAAGCAGTAAGCTTCTTATCTGTTTGAGCACCCTGCAATTCAAGAGCGTGAAGCTGATTGACAATCGCCTCAACACCTGCGAGGTCGTTGGTTTCTACTGTGATTTTGAAATTCATTTATTTATCCTCCTCAATATGTACGACAATTCCGTTGTTTGCGTTAATTCCTGCCTTTTCAACTTCTGCTTTCTTCAGGTATAGGGTGATAAAGTTTGCGCCCTCTTTATGCTCAAAGCGATAACATGTTTTAGTTTCTTTGAGTAGTTTAAATTTTAGTTCCATTTACTATTCACACTCCTTAATGAATTCTTCCAGGTCCTCAATTTTGCTGATGAGATCCTCATACGTGTTCTTTATTTGCTTGTACTGTATCTCATACAAATTGAGTTGATCTCTAGCCATTTCGATAATGGTCTGAGGAACCTTATACTTCTTCGCAGCTTCAACAGGCTTCTTTACAGAATCAAACATAGGTTTGACAGCTTCTTCAAACTCTGGGTTTACTGTTGCAGCCTTTTTCTTAGGCTCCGGCTTTTCTGTCAAATCTGAAATATTGCCCCACTTCTTTTTCTGATTGTAAATGCCCTGCGATACTTGCTTGCTTGTTAACCCGAGAATTTCTGCAATCTCGCTTACGGATTTACCTTCAAGAAATAGCGCTTTAAGTCTCTCGCCGCTTTCTCCCGACCATAAACCAGGTGCTTGACGTTTAGGCTTGTTTTCTTTAGGTTCTTCTGCAAAGTGTTCAGGGGCTTTAGGCTTTACAAAAGCATGCGGTTGCGGAATGTCTCTGACATGTTCTTTAAGTCCCTGCCTCTGTATTTCTATCTCGACATCACGAATAGTAACTCCGACCTTCTCAGCAATCTCCTCATTTGTGAGACCGACTGAATTATACGTTCTTATCTGTACGCGCTCCTTTGCGCTCAATAAACTATCTGCCACTTGACACATCTCCTTTTATGTCTTATAATTTTATTGATATATTTTTCTTGTTGCTCTCACGACTATTTGCGGTAGTTGTGGGAGCTTTAATTTTTTATCAGTTCTTCCAAGTAACCGATACATGCAGAAATTTCTTTAGCATTGTGTCTGCCTGCGAGTGTTTTCTTAAGTTCTGCGATTATATTAGTTGGAAGCTCTGGGCTGTATTTGCGAAGAATAATCTTGTCATCCTCGACAAAGATTTCTAACGGATCACCGTCTTTAATATCGCGGGTTCTTCTTAACTCTTTCGGCAATGTGACTCTGCCGAGGTCGTCAATTCTTCTTATTATGCCTGTTGATTTCATTATTCCTCCCCCTTAATTCCTTCTGCGTAATATTTGTAAATTCCGATTACTTCCTGTTCGATGTACTTTCGCATTTCGGCATTAATCGGGTGAACAATATCCCTGAATAAGCCCTGCTCGTCTCTTCTACTTGGCATAGCGACAAACAAACCATTGTCGCCCTGAATAACCTTGATATCATGAACGGCTAAAGCGTCGTCGAATGTAACTGACACAATAGCTCTCATTCGGGGTTCGTCAAGTAGTTTTCTGATTTTTACGTCTGTGATTTTCATTTAGAAATCTCCTTGACAATTTTAAGGTTTTTTATGTTGAGTTTATGCTCAATTTCTGCGATTGTCATTTCAATAACAGGCTTTTCTCGTTTCCATAAAAGCGGGCGATTTTCAGTTGAAAACCACTGATAATTTGTTGGATATCCATATACTGCGACCAAGGCATATTCAAAATCTTGTTTGCCATTAAATGCGGTTATGGCGCTTATGTATGCCCCTCGATCAGCAGTTAACTGTCCATTAGTGACAAACTGTATTTCTTCTGGGCAACGCATAAATTTAACATTCATAGCTATAGCAAATGTTCCATCTGCAAACACTCCAAGATATCCAGGCTTTATATTCTCTGCTTTAAAATTGTTATCCATTAATAGTCTCCTCCTTCCCATTCGTCTTTTTCTATTTCATCCGACTGCTTTAGCAGTCTGAAAGAAATCAATACACCCAGTACGATACCGAGTAATAAAATAAAGAAAAGCAATGCTACGATTTCAAATGTTGTCATTTTGTTGGCTCCTTTAATCCATCTCTCCAAATTCTATCAAATTCTGCACAAGCCTTTTCGGGAGTTTTTCCAAATCCACAAATTCCAATTTGTATATTTTCTCCTAAAAGACAACAAAACATATCTCCGTCTTGAAATACTTTAGCATTATGGATAACATGTGGAGCGCACCTGTCGCAATTATATTCATAATTTTGCATTTGCTGTTCATATAGCATATGCTGATAATCTACCAACAATTGGGCTGAACAATCTTCGTTTGATTCTGTCACTTACTTCACCCTCTCCCTATAAAAATTATGTTCCCCCTCAATACAAACCAATTCCAACTCGCTCTCAAACCATCGCAGTAACGACTTGTCGCATATTCGAGGGTTGCAGAAATAACTAACCCTGCCGTATGTATCGTGCGAATTTAGTGCCTCTATGACTGCCCGTTTGCATTCCTCAAGTTGTGCCAGTTCCTGTGGTGTCGTTATGGTTGCAAGATCTCTTGGTGTAGCATATTGCCCTTGCTGATTTACCACAGCATACAGTGAGTTATAGTTGCCAGTCTGATATCGGTTTTTTATTGTAGCCGCTACCAGTAGCTTACCTTTATACGATTGATTGCCCGCCTCTGAAAATACTACCCTAGACAGCAAGTCAATTTCTGTGGGGATAAACAATTCCTGTTCGATGGTGAATATGTATTTAGGTTCAGGCTTTTCAAACAGAAAGGCGGGAACTGTTATTTGTTCGACTTTCGTCTGCTGTTCTTTCTGATACTGGGAATAGTCGAGTTTGCCAACAATGCAGGCTATCAGGAAGAATGCAATTACGATTATGCTGTTTTTATATGATGCTTTCATGTCAACCTCCTTAATTTTATGTCGCGCTTAAAGAGTAGCACAGGCTTTCCTGGTTTCTCTAACCTCGCTTTCTTCTTTCTTTTTTATCAACCGCATAGCATCCAAAGCTTGCTATAAATCCAGCAATAGATATCCATCCGAACGATGCAAGCGTTTTCATAATGACTTGATATATCATTATTCCTTCGTCCTCCTCGCTGTCAGCCTTGTAAGGTCTATCGTGAGCCCACGCTTACGGCAGAATACTTTCTTCGCTTCGTCTGAGTCAGTGGCGAATACTGTGTCTGATACGTCAATGCCTATTACGGAAACTATGTACTTATACTTCACGCTCAACCACCTTCACAACGTCAGCGCGTTTATAAAATTGTCGCACTCTTTTCCACATAATTTTCCACGATTTCCAATCGGTGAACTCTAATACTGTACCGTCATTAATATAAAATTGTACTATTTTCATTTCTGTCCTTCCTAGCTCAAATCTCTTGCAAGCTGTGTCTTTGTGATATAACGCCCATTAAAGTTAAATTTTCTTTTAACTGCATGGCGTTCTAGTCCTGTGAATTCTCCAACTTCTGTGGAGGTAAGCAAAAACTTGTTCGGGAATTTCTCATTCAGAACTTGCAGATTGTCCCTAAATAATTCTTTTTCTCTTGGCATTAGTCTTCCTCCTGAATTTCAAGTCTTTCAAAAGCAAACCTGATAAGTGTTTCTGCCATTTTGCTTTGAGACATCCCTGTTTTTCTTGCGGCTTCAACTATGAGAGCCTGTGCGATCCCAGTCGTTCTGATAACGACTGTACCGCCTGTGTCCCTTATCTTCGGGACTTTAATTATTAATTTATCTGCCATTCTGTCATCTCCTTTAGTCTAGTTTCAAAACTTTTTTAATTTTTCCTTCGAGCTTTGGCATATCACGCTTTGCGGAGAGTGACATAAATGTTCTGACAGTGGGTTCTTTTGATCCAACAGCTTTTGCAAGGTCGCCATAGGTCCAGCTTTTATCGATCAATGCCTTCTTAATGCGGTTTCTTAAAAAAATGTTTATAATATCACCTCCGAATGATATATTTGTCGATAAGTTTTTACTTTACAGATGTTGACAAAAAAGGACAAAAAGTATACAATATTATTGCGACGTAATATTGTAAAAACTTGCAGAAATATGTATTTCTGTTAAGTGCTTTTATTATGTCAATATGCTTAGCCTTTATCGACATTTTTATATTAGCACACAAAATATGTACAGTCAATTACCAATCACAGATTTTCTGTGATTTCTGCTATTTATACAAATTCTAAGGAGGACTTATGGATACTTTGCACAGAATTCTTGAGCTTTTGAATAAAAATGGGAATTCACAAAAAGCCCTAACCGATTTTTTAGGTCTTTCCAAAAACACTTTTACAAATTGGAAAAGTGGAAACAACAATTCCTACAAAAAATATATATCAGAGATAGCGGAGTTTTTCGGTGTATCGACAGATTACTTGTTATGTAAGACTGACGACCCTACTGATTATAACGACGGAGATTTAATTGCAAATTTATCTGGACCTGTATTAGATAATTTTAATGGCGACGTTAAGAAAACTCTTGATTTCCAAAAGGCTGTCGATAGAGATGCTATGCAAGAGCAGAGCAATGTTACCTATTTGGATAATAAAAAAATACACCTCATACCTTTGTATGAAAGTGTAAGCGCAGGCTTTGGTGCTTATGCCTGCAGTGATGTTATAGATTATATACCACTGTTTATTAAGAACCCGTTTGAAGTAAAAGAAACAATCTGCATAACTATAAAAGGCGACAGTATGTCACCAAAAATTGAAAATGGCGACACTGCTGTGGTGCACAAGCAAACAAGTGTCGATAGTGGATCTATCGCAGTTATTCTTGTTGATGGCGAAGAAGGGTACATCAAAAAAGTGGTATACGGTTCGGATTGGGTAGAACTTATATCACTTAATCCAGATTATCCTACAAGAAGATTTGAAGGAGAGAGTCTACTTCGCTTAAGTGTTGTGGGCTTGGTTAAACAAATAATTAAACAGATATAAAATTATTTGTGTGTTTTTGCACTATAATAAATATGAGAACGACGGGGGAATGACAGAATGTATTGTAAAAACTGTGGTGTCGTAATCGATGACGATTCTAAATTCTGTTTTAAGTGCGGAACTACCGTATCAGCAACACAAGGAGCTTGTGTTACTGAACAGCAAGAAATACAACAAGAGGTAAATGAAAACTCAAGCCTGCAAATTTTTAACGGAGTTCCCGTAGATGTTGCAGAGATTGTTGATAAATTTAATGGCAATAAGATTGAAGCAATTAAGTATTTGAAAGCCTTAACCGGATTATCACTGTCTGAATCAAAAAAAGTAATTGATAATGAATACGCATTAAGGAAATCTAAGAATAAAGATAAAGGTTTCTTAACAAAAGCTGCAGAACAATCAAGGCAAATTCAGGCCCAAAAATTACTCGAAAAGCAAGAGCTTAAAAATCGCGTTAAGCAGATGGACAAAGATGGCATTGCGTACTGCCCTAAATGTTATTCCACAAGCTTGACCTCTAATAAGAAAGGGTTCGGAATCGGCAAAGCTATAATCGGAGCATCCGTTGCTCCTATCGGCTTAGTTGCTGGAAACATAGGGGCTAAGAAGATCCGTGTCACTTGTCTGAAGTGCGGGCACCAATTTTGGGCAGGCAAAAAGTAATTAATAAAAAATACCCCTCTATATGAGGGGCTTAGTTATAAGGTGGTGTAAGTGTGAAAAAACGAGCTGACGGAAGATATCAGAAAGCCATTACTATCAATGGAAGAAAACAATTTTTCTATGGTAAGTCCCCTGCTGATGTTAATAAAAAAATACTCGCCTACGAGGAAAAGCAAGAGCAAGGCAGATTATTTAAAGAAGTCGCCGAGGAATGGTATGACAATATAGTTAATGAGATATCGCCGACAACAGAGCGAGGCTACCTGCCAGCTAAAAATGATGCAATCAATAAGTTTGGGGACGTGCCAATAAAAGAAATTACAACGATTCAGATTAATAACTATTTGCTGGAATTTAAAGTCAAAGGCTACGCTTATAAAACGGTTCTGACAAAACTACAGATAATCAGACAGATATGCGACTTTTCAATATTAAAAGGCGATATTTTGATTAACCCTGCAATAGCGGTTAAGATTCCAAAAAATTTGCCAAGAACAACAAGAGAAGTTCCCGATCAGGCAGACATTGAAAAAATAAAGCGTTCTGATTGCCTCGTCGCACTCATTGCACTATATACAGGATGCCGTAAAGGGGAAATATTCGCATTATCAAGCAAAGATATTGATTTTGAAACAAACGAAATTACTATTAATAAATCTGTTTATTATAAGAACAACAGAGCCTATATTAAGCAGCCTAAGACAAAAGCTGGTATAAGAACCATACCATTGTTAGAGCCTCTAAAAACAGCCTTACAAACAGCCAAAATCAAGGGAGATTTATTCATAAACGATAAAGGCGAACTGCTCACAGAAAAGCAAGCTAGAAAATTGTGGCTTGACTTTTGTGCCCAGTATGATGTAAAATGTACTATGCACCAATTAAGGCACGCTTATGCTACAAGGCTGTATGAACTTGATATTGATGAGAAGTCTGCTCAAGATTTAATGGGTCATGCTGATATTCAGACGACTAAAAACATATATACTCATATATCAAATATGAAGCGAAAAGTCACAGCTGACAAGTTATCAAAATTTTAACCTTTGTAGTCATAGTGTAGTCAAAATCTTGTGAAATGGCATAAATGCGTTGTTAGTTTCGGGTTCAACTCCCGCTACTCCGACCACTTTTGTGCCAACATAATCAATTTAATATATGCGGGTATGGCGGAATTGGCAGACGCGTTAGATTCAGGTTCTAATGGTCGCAAGGCTGTGCAGGTTCAAGTCCTGTTACCCGCACCATAAAGAGGTAACAATATAAATGCCTCACGAAAAACTCCGATTCTATCGGGGTTTTTCGCATATTTCGCGTTCCTTTTTAGAGATGTTTTTATTGATGCCAAACGGCCTTTTCTTATACTGGCAGAACTTGAACTCTCACAATCAACAAAATACGAATTTTGAGCGAATGAACAATAAAAGTTTGTTTGCTCTTTTTTACACCCAAAATTTAAAAGCCATTTTATAAATATGTATATTAATAGCATTTCCCCAAATAATAAATTTATATTTATAAGGAGGTTAAAATCATGGGAATAGTAACAAATACAACAGACAAATATCAAAAATGCATAGATGCATGTAATAGGTGTGCTCAGGCGTGTTATGAGTGCCTCAAAATGTGCCTTAATGAACCAGATGTTGGTGCAAGAAAAGGCTGCATTAGTATGTTAATGGAATGCGCTTGTATTTGCAAAGAGTCATCAGCATTTATGTCTATTGATGCACAATACGCAAAGGAATTATGCCAGCTTTGTGCAACAATTTGCGAAAAATGTGCTCAGGACTGTGGGATGTTCAAAGATGACCATTGCGTAAAATGTGCAGATGAATGTAGAGCATGTGCTAATGAATGCACAAATATGAGCAAATAAAACATTATATCAAACAGGGTGCTAAAACATCCTGTTTTTGTACATACTGTATTGAGTATAAGGAGTAATATATGCAGATAATACTATATTCCGTTATTAGAATAACTATTGGTTATCTTGTACTTTTAACGATAACACGTTTAGTGGGACGAAAATCAATATCTCAAATGACATTCTTTGACTTTGCTATATCAATAACTTTTGGATCAGTTACTGCTAATATTGGCATGGATAATAGAAATACTTTTGTATCGGGGATTACAATTTTAATAACACTAGGAGTATTAGGAGTAATGACGGGCTATTTACACATAAGTAGTATGAGTTTTCGAAAATTAGTTAATTCTGAACCTGTAACCTTAATTGACAATGGAGAAATTGTTAAGAAAAATATGAGAAAATTACGCTTTACTATAAATGAACTTACTGCATTATTACGTGAAAAAAACTATTTTAATATTTCTGATGTTAATTATGCAATACTTGAGACCGATGGAAAATTATCAGTATTACCAAAAGCAGCCAAACGACCTCTGACTCCTTGTGACCTGCAAATTGAATCTACAGAAACAGGGTTAACTAAAGACATTATAATAGATGGAAAAATACAATATGAAAATTTAAAATACACAAAATATACAGATCAATGGTTGCTTAATGAATTACAGAATAAGGGCATTGGCAATATAATAGATGTATTATATGCTGCTGTTGATTTTAATGGAAATCTATATGTTACAAAAGGATATAAAATAAATGAAAATCAAGGTGAATATGGTATCGAATAACTCACCTCCTGAACATATTGTGTTTTTATTTTACGAAAATATATAAAATTATAAATTGGATAAATAATGGATTAAATCTAATACTATAGAAAAACGATGGAGGTAAAATTCGATGTTTAAGCATGAAAAGCAATTATTAAAGGAGGTTCGGGTAGATGGGCCTAATCCGAATTACGCAAATATGTTACAGGAACAACTCGGCGGACCACAGGGAGAGTTAAAAGCCGCACTTCAATATATGTCTCAGAGTTATCGTATTAAAGACCCAGCTATTAAGGATTTGTTTTTAGATATTGCCTCAGAGGAATTGGGACATATGGAGATGGTTGCTACACTTGTTAATATGCTCAACGGACATAATCTTGATGCTCAAAATACGACAGTTGGCGCGGTTGAAGCTTCCACACTAACAGGCTTAACACCTATGCTTGCAAATGCATCAGGATATCCATTTAACGCTGCATGGATTAATGAGACAGGTGATCTTGCTGCGGATATTCTATCTAACATTGCATCTGAGCAAAGAGCAAAAGTAGTTTATCAATACCTTTATAGACAAATAAATGATACCGGTGTTCGTGAAGCCATCGACTTTCTGCTTAACCGTGAAGAAGCACACAACACCTTATTTAGAGAAGCATTTAATAAGCTTGAGGAAACAGGATCGCTTGCTGATTGGGGTGTAACTGAAGATTCCAAAAAATACTTTGATCTATCTACTCCGGGACAGTTCTTTGATTCAAAGAATCTTACAAATCCAAAACCACCTAAATTTAATATACCAAACCAGCAAAATAACTCAAATTAATAAATATTTTAAACGGGACAATCCATATGGTTTGTCCCTAAACTTTTTACTTTGCCGAAAAGCACTTTTTGTAGTATCCGCATCAATTTTCAATGAGGTAGATTAAGCAGAAGCCTACTTTCAGCCATATTGACTGCCACATATAAGTACATAAGGCGTTTTTCTTAAGTCAAAATCCTATATTAATAAAATCATGTGCAATTCCAAAAATATTATAAAATATAGCATATTTATTATATAAAACAGAGTTATCCACCAAGGGTGTTTTTATATAATCATAGAAATAATCCATCAATTGCCACTCATAATCTATCAACAGATACAAAAAATAATTATGCCTGTTAAAGGCATAAGGAGGGAGGTCTTTTCTTTTGAGTAAACATTCTTTAATGAGCGATAAGCTCAAGTATGAAATAGCAAAAGAACTTGGTGTTGATAATGTAGTAAAACATGAAGGTTGGGGCGCTGTATCCAGCCGAGATTGTGGTAACATTGTTAAAAAAGCTATTGAAATGGCCGAACGAAATATTCAAAACCAGAGTGAGTAAGACTTAAATCCTTATTAAAGCAATTGAGCGTCGGTGGAGTTTATTCTTCCTTCCACCGGCGTTCATCATGTACTATTCTATTACATCTTTCGAATTAAAGATGTAAATATTATAATTGTTAAATAAAATATTTCCATATGCCTAAATTTTAAATTTAACAAGAAAAGTGTAACTTTTCATTCTTAATGGGATTAATTTTAAGATATATTTTAATTAGGAGGAAAAAATGCAAAATAAAATTCAAAGTATTCATGCACGAGAAATTTTGGACTCGCGTGGAAACCCAACGGTACAGGCTGAAGTCTTACTCGAAAGTGGAGTTGCTGGTATAGCTAATGCGCCATCGGGGGCATCAACTGGAATACATGAGGCTCTTGAATTGCGTGATAATGATAAACAAAGATACCATGGTAAAGGTGTACTAAAAGCAGTTGATAATGTTAATAATATTATCAATAATAATCTTAAAGGTCAAAATTCCGAAAACCAAGAAAATATAGACCAGATGATGATAGATATCGATGGAACACAGAATAAAAGCAAACTTGGTGCTAATGCAATATTAGCAGTATCACTGGCTAATGCAAAAGCTGCAGCATTGAATAACAATCAACCGTTATATAAACACCTCGGTAATAATGGCCATATTATTCCAGTCCCTATGATGAATATAATCAATGGAGGTAAACATGCTTCCAATAATCTTGATATACAGGAATTTATGATTTTGCCAGTAGGGGCAGGTAGTTTTAATGAAGCGTTAAGAATGGGTTCTGAAATTTTTCATTCACTAAAAAAGATATTATCGAGAAAAGGATTGGCAACTTCCGTCGGTGATGAGGGGGGCTTTGCACCAAATCTTGATTGCGATGAAGAAGCCTTGAAATTTATATTGGATGCTGTGAGTGATGCGGGATATATCCCCGATAAAGACGTTAAAATTGCTCTTGACGTGGCTTCAAGTGAATGGTATCAAGACGATGGTTCTTATTTTTTACCTAAAATGCAAAAAACATTTACACAGGATCAACTAATAAAACACTGGGAAAAATTGATTTCTGTGTATCCAATTGTTTCAATTGAAGATGGAGTTGCCGAAGATGACTGGAATGGTTGGAAAGAACTTACCGCATTAATTGGTAGCAAAGTACAACTTGTTGGAGATGACCTATTTGTTACGGATTCTGATAGATTGCAAAAAGGTATTAATCTTGGTATAGGTAATTCAATTCTCATAAAGTTGAATCAGATTGGGACTTTAAGCGAAACTTTAAAAACTATTAAAATGGCACAAGAAAATGGGTATAAAGCTATCATTTCACATAGGTCTGGAGAAACTGAAGATACATCAATAGCTGATTTGTCCGTTGCTGTAAATGTTGGGCAAATAAAAACAGGAGCACCTTCAAGATCCGACCGCGTTTCAAAATATAACAGGCTACTTGTAATTGAAGAAGAGCTTGGAAAAAAAGCAGAATATGTGGGAATGTCAGCTTTTTTCTAATTTCACAAAAAGAAACTTACAAAATAAAAGAGAGCAAATAAAGTAAAAATATCTTTATTGTTGCTCTCTTTTATTTATATGAAACAGAAAAAACGCTCGCATTGAATTGAATAGTACTTTATTGCTAAAACCAACATTCAAATTATTTTTTCTTAGTTCTACCATATCTATTTTTCCGTTACATATAACAATGCTTGGCTTCTGGTCAGCATTATAACTCTTGCGGCTTTGGTACAAAGTTAATTCCTATACTTGAAATATTTATTGCTCGTATATATTATTGACGCAGCTGATATTATTTGATAAACTAAATAAAATATTTTGTTTGTAGCTTTTTTACTGTTTTGTGGGATTTAATATTAAAGGAGGCGAAAATATGACTTTAAAATCGTTACGTACGGACGATTTGATTGAAGAAATAATAAACAAATATTCTTCTATGGTTTATAGAATAGCACTTACTCAAGTGAGATCAAATTCTGATGCGGATGATATTTTTCAAGAAGTTTTTTTCCGGTATTTTAAAAGTAGAATTACTTTTAATAATGAAGAACATAGAAAAGCATGGCTTATTAATGTAACTTTAAAATGTTGTAAAAAATATTGGTCAAGTTCATGGAAAAAGACAACACTACCTCTTGAAAATGATTTGTCGGTAGAAATGCCATTTGAAGAAAGCAATGTTTATTCTGCCCTTCTTGAATTACCAATAAAATACCGCACAGTAATTTTCTTATTCTATTTTGAAGACATGTCTGTTGATGAAATTCATCATACTTTAGGAATTAAGCATTCTACAATAAGAACTCAGCTAACGAGAGGAAGAACTTTATTAAGAGAAAAGCTTAAAGGAGAATATTTTTATGAGTAAAAAACTTTTTGAAAACATTAAGGAAAATCTAAAGCCAAGAAAAAGCCTTATTGATGATACTAAAACTAAGATATTAGAAAATAATACGTATATCAAGAATCACATTAGCTATAATAAGAAAATAGCTTTAGCTGCAAGTTTTATTCTTGTATTAGCAGTATGCATACCAACTCTGTTACACAATTCAAATTTCCCAAATCAGAAAAAACCTTCGATTGTTTCGAACAGCTCAATTAGCAATACTTCTGAGATGAAGGGTGTCGTAGTTGTTGCTTATTCGCCAAAAATGTCAGGTCAAACTATAACAGCAAATTATATTAATGAAACATTACCTGTTGAAATGAAACCTGATATATCGGTAGTTCTGCCTAGTTACTCTCCACTAATGAGCTCCGTTCCTGGCTTCCCTTTTGAATTCAAAACTAAAGTAACCGATGGTACCAGAGCAAGTGATTATGATATGGAAATATCCGTTGACAATGGTTCTCTTATTTCTTGGAATATCAATACTGGTGAAATTATTGATAATGCGAAACTATATAAAGGCAAAAGTAAAGAAACACTTTATTGGTCACCTTTAAACAAACAGGAAATAGCAGAGAACGCAGAAATATGCGTTACAATAAATAAAAACAAAAAGAAAATTTTTTCTCAAATAATAACCATAACACAAAAAAATCATGTATTTTATGCTACCGTTAATTAATTATGCTTAATTGAAACCTTTTCAAACTCGACTTACATTTATTTCTGCAAATCCATAATATTGATTTTAACTCTCCCATAAAGGAGCGATAATCCTAAGACGATTATCATAAATTTAATATACAATAATAGTAAAAACAGCCACCTTACAAATACAAGGTGGCTGTTTTTATTGTGATAAATTATTTTCAATTTTTATGTTTCTAAGATTTAGCGCCTGGTATTGTTTTGGCGTCATACCTGTCCACTTTTTAAATACTTCTGTAAAATAGCTCTGATTCGGAAATGCTAGTATGGAAGAAATTTCGGCAGGTGTAAATTCTGAATAAATAAGCATATTCTGTGCAGTTTCTATTTTCTTTTCCTGAATATATTCGCTTATTGTGACGCCAACCTCTTTTTTAAAAAGCTTGGAAA
>JAEWZG010000030.1 GCA_023395435.1 Bacillota bacterium | reverse complement strand
ACAAAAAATTGGGAATAACTAATAATATGTTTCCTCTAATTATACGAAACCCACAAAAATAATATTTTTACTTGAAAATTTTTGAAAATATATGTATAATATGTTTACTATCAAAAATTTTAATTTGCCAATTTGCATTTACTAATTTGATACTAATGACGTTAATTAAATGGAGGTTTCACAATGGAAGTTTTAAAAGTATCATCACATTCAGTGCCAAACTCAGTTGCAGGTGCTATTGCCGGTGTAATCCGCGACAAGAATGCTGTTGAAGTTCAGGCTGTTGGCGCTGGCGCTGCAAATCAGGCTATTAAGGCTATCGCTATTGCTAGAGGATATCTTGCACCAGTAGGAATAGACCTTATATGCATACCTGCTTTTGCCAATGTTGTTATTGATGGCGAGGAAAGAACTGCTATTAAATTAATCTGCGAATCAAGATAGTGCTATCAAATTGTTAAGTAAATAATCTAACTAAGGAAAACTTAATATGAAAAAACTACTACTACTCACTACAATCTCATCATTAGTGGTTTTTTTGACAGCATGTGGAAATGGTTCTGATTCAAATAATTCAGACTCAGAACAATTTAATGACAGTATAGCAAAAACCGAAGAATCTATTGAAGGCAAAAATGCTCCTTCACCAGATACGACAACTTCGCAGCCACTTGTCACTTCAAATCAGGTTACTACAACACGATCAGCAACTACAACCCCAAGGATCACAGCTAAACAACCTGTGGTTACTTCAAGACCTATAACCACTACAAAAAGCCAAGCATATACCTCGAATTCTGATTATATTTCAGAAGTTATCCGACTTGTTAATATAGAAAGATCAAAGCAAGGTCTTTCAGCTCTTTCAACAAATTCACAGCTTGCAAATGCTGCGAATATCAGAGCTAAGGAAACTGTAACGTCTTTCTCTCACACAAGACCCGATGGTAGAACCTTCTACACGGTTCTTCAGGAAACTAAGATTTCTTATAGAACTTGTGGTGAGAATATTGCCGCCGGACAAACAACTCCGCAGGAAGTTGTAAAGGGTTGGATGAACTCCGAAGGGCACAGAAAAAACATTCTCAATGGCAGTTTTACGAAAATTGGAGTAGGTTTTGTTAAGGCTTCAACTGGTTATAAATATTTCTGGACTCAGTTGTTTATTGGTTAATTAATTAATCCGAAGAAAATTTCTTCGGATTTTTTTTATTTTTTTAAAAAAGGTATTGACAAATATCTATTTTTGTATTATTGTATTATTGTACTAAACAATTAATACAGTCATACAGTCAAAGGAGGCTAATATGAGTTGGCAGATTGATGACAGCCGACCTGTTTACATTCAGCTGATAGACGAAATAAAAATGCGCATTATTTCCGGCTATTATAAGTTGGGTGACCGATTGCCTTCGGTAAGGGATTTGGCTGAAGAGGCACAGGTAAACCCAAACACAATGCAAAAAGCTCTCATCGAGCTTGAGTCATGTGGAATGCTGAATTCTCAGAGAACAAGCGGACGATATATTACAGACAATAAAATTCTCATTGAAGAAATGAGGCAAATGTTTGCATTGCAATATATCAAAGAGTTCTTTGAAAAAATGGAAAAGCTTGGCTATTCACAGGAAGAAATTAAACAAAAAATTATTAACAGTAAAGAGGGGTAAGAATGGATTTTAGTATTGAATGCCGTAATCTTACAAAAGCATACGGCAAAAAGGTTGCATTAGACAATATCAACCTAAAATTTAACCGTGGAAGAATTATAGGACTTCTTGGTCCTAACGGAAGTGGTAAAACAACACTCATCAAGCTTGTTTGCGGCTTGTTAACACCAACATCAGGTGATGTTCTTATCAATGGAAAAATTCCTGGTCCTGAAACAAAAGCAGTTGTTTCATATCTACCAGACAAGACTTACTTGCCTGAGTGGATGAAGGTCACTGAGTTAATCAACTTTTTCAAGTCTTTCTACAAGGACTTCAACGAGCAGAAAGCTTTGACTTTATTTGAGAAACTTCATATTGATGTCAATGATAAGCTTAAAACAATGTCAAAGGGCACAAAAGAAGAGGTTCAGCTTATTCTTGTAATGAGCAGGGATGCAGATGTTTACATCCTCGACGAGCCTATCGCTGGTGTTGACCCTGCTGCACGTGACCTTATCCTTAACACAATTATTTCAAACTATAATCCTAATGCATCTGTAATTATTTCAACTCACCTTATTGCTGACGTTGAAACAGTTCTTGAAGACATTATCTTTATCAAGTACGGTAAGATAGAACTTCAATCCACTGTGGATGAAATTCGAGATGTTAATGGAAAATCAGTTGACGCTTTATTCAGGGAGGTATACAGATGTTAGGAAAACTTATCAAAAACGAATTCAGATCAACCTTTAGATACTATTGGATATTCTTTGTTGCATTTTTCGGACTTAGTGCAGCTTTTGGTGTAATTAACAGAGTAATGACAAACAACGAAAATGTAAATCCTGTATTTTCGATATTTGCCGTATTATTGGCAATAATATATATTTTCGGTGGCTTCTTTATGACACTTGCACCTGTTATTTTCTCTGCTTTAAGATTTAACAGAAGTGTTCTTGGTAATGAAGGTTATCTCACAAATACGCTTCCCGTTTCGACTTCAAAAGTAGTTGGAGCAAAACTTATAATCGCAATACTATGGTTCGTTACAACATCTGTCTGGTCAGTAGCTTGTAGCCTTTTCCAGTCATTAATATCCACTAATTTCAAGGAAACTATTAAAAGCTTCAAACAAGCGTATAGCTTTATCTTTGACAAAATTGAAGAAGAACCAATGATTCTTGTTGTTGCTTTATTAGGATTGGCTCTTGCTTCAATAAGCATTATTCTTGTAGAATATGCTTCATTCAGCTTCAGCCAGATTTTCAATAGCTACAGAGGTCTAAAAGGCTCATTCATTATGATTGGTATACTAATTATTAAGCTAATTGTTTTCTCTATATTTGCTATCGTTCTTGTTGATGACATCTTGGGCAAAAATGCTTCAGATACTTCAATCACTTATTGGATATTCGGTGTAATGGGTGTAGATAGTCTTATTTTCGGCAGTGTAAGCTACTTCATTACACAATGGGCTTTGAAAAAGCATCTTAACCTACAATAGTACTTCTCCATATATTTTTAATAGAGAGCGAAAGGAATTATCCTTACGCTTTCTTTTTGTTGACAAAACATATAATACATGTTATAATTGGAAATAATTTACTGGAAGGAATTGAATATGAAAAGAATTATATCTATAATGATTTGTATGTTTATTATGGCGCTTACAGGATGTCAGGTTGAAATAGGTTCTGATTCTGCAAGTTCTTCTGACACATCATCAGAGGCTGTTACTACTGAAGCTACGACTACTGAAACTACTCAAGCTAAGCCTGTTATTGAACCTGAAGTGAAGAAAGTATCGGGTAAAATAACATCAAAAGATGGCTTCTTTTCACTTTATTATGAAATTCCAACACTTGAAATAAAGGCAAATGAAGAGTACACACTGATTACAAAATTCAAAAATGAAAGCAAGAATGATTTCAAAATCGGCATTAAGGATATGACAAAGCCTGTTAATATTATAATTATTAAGAAGGGTGAAATATGGGGTTATGAAGGTAATGATATTGACATCTGCAGTACAATGAAAGCAGGTCAAGAAGTAACTCAGGAAACCAAAATACTGCTCAAAGATCCAGGTGAATACCAATTCCTTATTTTCATTGATTTTGCAAGGGATATAAAAGCTTCAGAGGATGCTTCAAAGGTCGACAAAAATTTATATCACCCGACACGAGGAAATACAAGTATTGCTGTTGAAGAACTGAAACTCACTGTCAAATAATATTAAGCCTTGCTATACGCAAGGTTTTTTATTTACAAAAGATTCAGCATATGCTATAATAACATATTAATGTAAGCATATTTTTTATAAACTTTGAGGTGATTGTTTTTGTCACAGGGACAAGAAAATATAAGAAACTTTTGTATCATTGCACATATTGACCATGGAAAATCAACACTTGCTGACAGAATTCTTGAGCAAACTTCCACTGTTGCACTTCGTGACATGGAAGAACAGCTTCTTGATAATATGGACATTGAGCGTGAACGTGGTATTACAATAAAAGCCCGTGCTGTCAAGCTTAACTACAAAGCTGACAACGGGGAAACATATACTTTTAATCTGATCGACACTCCTGGCCATGTTGACTTTAATTATGAGGTTTCGCGTTCTCTTGCTGCCTGTGAGGGAGCAATACTTGTTGTTGACGCTTCACAGGGTATTGAGGCTCAAACACTTGCAAACACTTATCTTGCTATTGAACATGACCTTGAGGTTGTTCCTGTTGTAAACAAAATTGATCTGCCTTCTGCCGACCCTGAAAGGGCTTGTCAGGAAATTGAAAATGTAATTGGTATTCCAGCTTTGGATGCTCCACGCATTTCTGCAAAAATGGGCGTAAACATTCATGAAGTACTCGAAAGAGTTATTACAGATATTCCTGCTCCGCAGGGTGATGCTGACGCTTCGCTTCAGGCTTTGGTTTTTGATAGTTACTATGATTCATATAAGGGTGTAATTATCTACGTAAGAGTCAAAGAAGGAACAGTCAAAGTCGGAACAGAAATAAAAATGATGGCAACAGGCGCCAAATTTGACGTTGTTGAACTTGGATATATGGGCCCAACAAATCTTGTGCCTTGTGGCGAACTTAAAGCCGGCGAGGTTGGATATATCTCAGCATCAATTAAAAGCATTGGCGACACTCGTGTTGGTGATACTGTCACAACTGTTGAGAATCCTTGTGCCGAGCCACTCCCAGGATATAAAAAAGTAAACTCAATGGTTTACTCAGGCATTTACCCTATCGACGGCGCAAAATACGGTGACCTTCGTGACGCACTTGAAAAGCTACGCCTTAATGACGCTTCCCTTTCATTTGAGCCTGAAACCTCTATTGCACTCGGCTTTGGCTTCCGTTGTGGCTTCCTTGGGCTTCTTCATATGGAAATTATTCAGGAACGTCTTGAACGTGAGTATAACCTCGACCTTATAACAACAGCACCATCTGTTATTTATAAAGTTACAATGACAAACGGTGAAACTGTATTTATTGACAACCCTACAAACTACCCTGATCCCGCACTTATTCAGTCAGCAGAGGAGCCTATGGTGAATGCCCACATACTCTCGCCTTCTGATTATGTGGGAAATATAATGGAGCTTTGTCAGGACAGGCGTGGCGTATTCAAGGATATGAAATATATCGACGAAACAAGAGTTGACCTTCATTATGAGTTGCCACTTAACGAAATAGTTTATGACTTCTTTGACGCACTGAAGTCACGAACAAAGGGCTATGCTTCATTTGATTATGAAATACTTGGATACGCCCCTTCAAAACTTGTTAAACTTGATATTCTCCTTAATGGTGACGTTGTGGATGCTCTATCGTTTATTGTTCATACCGATAAAGCGTATGCAAGAGGAAGACGAATTGCTGAAAAGCTGAAGGAAAATATACCTCGTCAGCTTTTTGAAGTACCTATTCAAGCGGCAATCGGAGGCAAGGTTATCGCACGTGAAACTGTTAAAGCTATGAGAAAAGACGTTCTCGCTAAGTGCTACGGCGGTGATATTACCCGTAAGAAAAAGCTGCTTGAAAAGCAAAAAGAGGGTAAGAAGAGAATGCGCCAGTTAGGTTCTGTTGAAGTTCCTCAGGAAGCATTTATGAGCGTTCTTAAGCTTGATGAATAGATACAATATGTCTATTGTGTAGTATTTTATACTATTAGGAGAGTTGAAATGGCAATTGGACTTTATATTCACATCCCTTTCTGTAAAAGAAAATGTCCTTATTGTGATTTTTATTCCCAAAGTATAACTCCCGATACTGAAATTCAATACGTTGATGCTATTGTCAGGAATATTCAAAAGTACAAAAACACCGAAGTAGACAGCATTTACTTCGGTGGTGGTACTCCATCTATTCTTTCTGATTTTAGTTATCAGCGTATTTTTTCTGCCATAAAAAATAACTTCAAGCTCATTGAACCTGAAATATCACTTGAGGCAAACCCTTGTTCGGTTAATCTAAACAAACTTAAATTCTTCAGAAATGTCGGATTTAACAGGATTTCATTCGGTGTGCAAAGCTGTGTTGACAGTGAACTTGAACGCCTTGGCAGACTTCATAACTTTGATCAGGCAAAAACAGCTATTCTCAATGCTAAAGAGGCTGGCTTTGATAATATTTCAGCTGACCTCATGATTGGAATTCCCGAACAAACAAGTGAAAGTCTTTCAGTTTCATTGGTTGAGCTTCTAAAGCTTCCAATGAAGCATATATCGGCATATATGCTAAAAATTGAAAAAAATACACCTTATAATACAGATAGTATAATTAATATTCTGCCTGATGAAGATTGTGTAGCTGATTTATACTTGCAGGCTATTAATGTGCTTGAAAGAAATGGCTTTGAGCAGTATGAAATCTCAAACTTTTCAAAAAAAGGATATGAGTGCAAGCATAATCTTAAATACTGGCGGTGCGAAGAATACATCGGGCTTGGACCATCAGCACATTCATTTTTCAATGGAAAAAGATTCGAAGTGCCGAAAAGTCTCAATGATTTTATCAGCAATGAGTTCCAGACTGAAATTGTGAATGAGGAACATCCGCATACATTTGATGAGGTTGCAATGCTACGCTTAAGACTTACAGAAGGACTTTCAAGAAAAGTTTGCGAAAAATTCAATGTTGATTTTCAAGGCATAATAATAAAAGCCGAGCCTTTGAAGAAGGCAGGGCTTGTTGATATTTCGGATGATATAATTGTCATTACAAAAGAGGGTTTTTTGGTGTCGAATAGTATTATTACAGAAATATTATATTAAAAACAGCTGTCAATATGACAGCTGTTTTAGTTTTAGCCTATTAACTTTTCAACGCTTGCAAGCTTAACGCAGATACAGAATAATTCCATTGCTGTTTCAAGTTCGCTTACTGGTGGGAAGGTCGGCGCAATTCGTATGTTCTTGTCATCAGGGTCTTTCCCATAAGGGAATGTCGCACCCGCTGGTGTCAATACTACTCCAGCTTCCTTACAGAGTTCAACTACTCTCTTCGCGCAACCCTCCATAGTATTGAAAGAAATGAAATATCCACCGTTTGGCTTGTGCCATGATGCAATATCAAGAGGTGCAATTTCCTCATCAAGCTTTTTAAGAACAGCTTCAAACTTTGGAGCAATAATTGCCTTGTGATTTTCCATCTGTGCAAGAATTCCGTTAAAATCCTTAAAGAATTTTACGTGACGAAGCTGATTTATCTTATCAGAACCAATTGTCTGAATAGTAAGCTGTTTCTTTATAAAATCAATGTTTGCCTTTGAAGCACCAAGCATAGCAACTCCTGCCCCAGCAAAAGAAACCTTTGATGTCGAACCAAAGATATAAACCATATCAGGATTTCCAGCTTTTTTACATTCATCAAGAATGCTTATGAGCTTGTCAGGTGTACCTGTGAGATGATGTATGGCGTAAGCATTATCCCAGAAAATTCTGAAATCATCAGCCTTAGGGATAAGATTTGCAAAACGCTTTACAACCTCATCAGAATATGTTACTCCGTCAGGATTTGAATACATTGGAACGCACCAGATACCCTTTATGCTTTCATCACTTGCAACAAGCTTTTCAACCATATCCATATCAGGTCCGTCGCTATTAAGTGGAACATTAATCATCTTAATGCCTAAACTTTCGCAGATAGCAAAGTGCCTGTCATAGCCAGGAACAGGACAAAGAAATTTAATTTCATCATTCTTGCCCCAAGGTTTATTTCCGCCATAAGCACCTAATAGCATTGCCTTAGAAATTACATCATACATAATGTTTAGGCTTGAATTACCGCCAATGATAATTTCATCTGTGCCAACGCCAATCATCTGTGAAAACATTTCTTTAGCTTCTGCTATTCCGTCAAGTACGCCATAGTTGCGGCAATCTGTTCCATCTGCTGCTTTAAGCGGTGTAGATGATGAAAGACAATCCATCATACCCATTGATAAATCAAGCTGTGCCGAGCTTGGCTTTCCTCTTGACATATCAAGCTTAAGACCTTTATTTTTAAAAGAAATATATTCTTCAGTTAATTTTGCTTTCATTTCATTAAGCTGATCTTGTTCCATATCTGTTAAACGCATAATATCCCCCTTATTAATTGCTCTTATATTATTGTATTATAAAAGAAGAAATTTTGCAAGTGTTTATTATCAAACTTGCAAAAAAATTTACATAAGCACCATTTTACTCACTAATTGAATATTAAAATGAGCAACAATATCCATAAACTTGTAAAAATTAAAATTCAAAGGTAGCAACTAAGAAATTCTTCGGACCGATTGAAGCTATTTTATCATGAATAGTGCCCTGATAGGTTTTTACATACTTTGCATCAGAAAGTATAGTTTCTGATAGCTTAAGGTCATAATAATCATCGCTCTTGTTCATAACAATAAGAACACACTTGTCCTCATCTTTATTGTATCTCAAGAATGACACTATATAATCATTACAACATACAAATTCGCACTTCCCGAGGATATACTCGCTTAGTTCCTTCCTCATTGCTGAAAGATAACGGATATAGTCAATAAGGTCGGTATCTTCATTGCCCCAAGGGTAGCATCTTCTGTTGAATGGATCACCATAACCCTGAAGTCCGGCTTCATCACCATAATAAACGCAAGGTACACCCGGGAGGAAGAACTGCAGTACCATCGCACATTTAAAAATGCTCTTGCCATGATTATATTGCTCTGCTGACAAGTAATGTTCAGCCTGCCAGTCCTTATCCTTTCCAACTGCCGAATCGCCACCAAAACTTGTAATAGCACGCACAATATCGTGAGTTGACAGAAAATTCATAAGACAATCTATTGACGGCTTAGGGTAATTTTCAAGAATAGTCATAATCCAGTCTTTAAATGTCTGGGCAGAGCCACCCTTCATATACGAGATAATTGCATCCTTGAAAGGATAATTCATAACGCTGTCAAGTTGTTGACCGAGGAGGTAGCGACGCTTTACGCCATAACTTTCCTTATTAGACGCATCCTCCCATACTTCGCCTAATATAATCTTATCCGGCGAATAACCTTTAACACATCTGCGGAGTCTGTCCAGAAAGCTGTCAGGTAATTCATCAGCAACATCTAGCCTTAAACCTGATGCTCCCATTGAAAGCCAGTATCTTAATACTCCCTCATCACCACAGATAAAATCAGAATAGTTTTTGTTGTCTTCATTGACGTTCGGAAGAGTATCTATACCCCACCAAGCCTCATAAACATTCGGATAATTTATAAAAGAATACCAGTTATAATATTCACTACTTTTTGAATTATAAGCGCCGACACTGTCATATCGGTTGTTTTTATTAAAGTATCTGCTATCTGCACCTGTATGGTTGAAAACTCCATCAAGAATAATACTTATGCCCATTTCCTTTGCCTTTTCACAAAGTTGCTTGAAGTCTTCATTTGTGCCGAGCAAAGGGTCAACCTTCATATAATCAGCAGTATTATACCTATGATTTTCGTGCGCCTCAAAAATAGGATTAAGATAAATACAGGTTACACCAAGACTTTTTATATAATCAAGCTTCTGCATAATACCCTTAAGGTCGCCACCAAAATAGTCATTATTACACACACGACCTTCGCAGTCTGGTTTGTAATTTGGTGTTTCTCCCCATATATTTCGAGTAACCCTGTCCTGCGGGACATTTTCTTTTGGAGTATTGCTATTATAAAAACGATCAGGGAAAATCTGATAGTACATCCCGCCTTTAACAAAATCAGATGTATTAAATGATTCATCATAAACAGTAAGCTGAAACATTTCGCCCTCACCGATTACTCCGATATTTGCACCATTTCTTTTAATAAAGAATCGTACACCATTGTTCATCAATGCAAAATAATAATAATGCACGCCCATAAGTGTCGGAATATAATCTGTTGAAAATATAGCACCGTCGTCATTTTCGCTAACTTTCTGCATTGAGAGAAAACGTTCCTTATAGCCATTTCTGAATATGACCATTACAGGATTTGTTTCTATAGCAATTATTTTTGGTATAAAAACTTTAAATGTGCATTGCTCACATGTTTTTAGTGCACCAAAAACACTTTTATAATCTTTGCTCCAACTGTTATAAATTTCTTTCATTAATTCCTCCGGGATTTTTTCTATTATATAATAATATCGATTTTATTCTCATCATCAGTATCTGTAGCTTCATATTTCTGAATTAATATTGAGCAAAAATTAACTTTACTTATGTAGTAATACAAGCAAGTAAAAACTACAAGACATATCAATACAACTAATACAAAATGTTGCAAAAAGCCCTGTCGCGACAACATAAGTAATATTGTCATCACAATAACTAACAAAACCCAGCCTAAAAAGGATAACTCGAAATATATAAGTTCACCAAAGTTTTTTACATATATTCTGAATGCATAGGATATTTTCTTCTTTATGCTACCTTCTGGATTTATGATAAATACATATTTAAGGACATCAACATACTTAACAACAAAAAGTAGCAATAGCCCTAAAAGAAAAACTACTGCACTGTTAGGTTTAATGTTCCTTATTACATTTGTCATAAAATTAGGCACTGTCATAAAAATAGAGCTTAACAATATGACCTTAAAATAATATTCTGATTTGAAAAACTCAAACAGACTTTTCACCTTGTATTTTTTTGTGTACAGTACATATATCCATCCAAAAGACAGTGGAAATACTAAGAACAAATTCGCAATAAACACTAATACAAGTTTTGGTATGGATTTCAATATATATACCGAGCTAAATGACAACGCACCTATCCCAAAGAAAATTGCCATATAAATAAGTGTAACTGCCAACATTCTGCCTAAATTCTTGCGCAGTTCTTCCCCTGCCAGTTCCTTGCTTGTCCCTGACATTATGTCATCCCCCCTGATGTTGATTGTTTTTCCCTGATGTCAAAAAATCACTATATCTATTTTATTGTAAATAAACAGGAATGTCAAATATAAAAGCAGAAAATGACAGCAAAAAGACGGGACAATGCCCGTCTCTTAATATTTGATATTAAATTAATATTCCATACCAAGCTGAATTGCTTTAAGGTTCAAGTCAATAAGCTGCGCCTTTGTTGGTGGAACAACCTTTGAAATGCCCTTTTTAACAACATCCATTGTTGTAAGACCTGTTTCCTTAAGAAGCTTTCCGATAAGAATGATATTAGCCATTCCCTTGAGATCGTTCTGTGCAGCAAGGTCTGTCGCAGGGATGTAGTAGCAGTCAATATCAGTTCTGTCTGATTTTTCTTCAATCATAGTTGAGTCAACAAATACTTTTCCGCCTGGCTTAACAGCATTGATGAATTTTTCAAATGAAGGTGAGTTCATTACGATAAGCTCATCCGGTTCAAGTATAAGTGGAGAGCTAATTTCAACATCAGAAATAACAACTGAACAGTTTGCTGTACCTCCACGCATTTCAGGACCATATGAAGGGAGCCATGAAACTTCCTTTTCATCCATAAGTCCTGCATAAGCAAGAAGCTTTCCAGCAAAAAGGATTCCCTGTCCACCGAAGCCGGCTAAGATAATATTACTTGTCATAATTACTTATCCTCCTTTTCGTCAATGTCCTTATATACACCGAGAGGATAGTAAGGGATCATATCTGCTCTAAGTCTTTCAAGAGCTTCTGTTGGAGCAAGTCCCCAGTTTGTTGGGCATGTTGAAAGAACTTCTACGATAGAAAAGCCCTTATTGTTCTTTTGATTTTCAAAAGCTTTTCTGATTGCTTTCTTAGCTTCTCTGATATGCGGAACACTATCAACAGCAACACGCTGTGCAAGTGCTGTACCGCTGAGTGTAGCAAGCATTTCACAAACTCTTATAGGATAGCCAGCAACCTTAGGATCACGTCCATAAGGTGTTGTCTGTGTAATCTGACCAGGAAGAGTTGTCGGAGCCATCTGTCCGCCTGTCATACCGTATGTTGTGTTATTAACGAAAATAACAACTATGTTTTCACCACGAGTTGCAGCATGGACTGTTTCTGCTGTACCAATAGCAGCAAGGTCACCGTCACCCTGATATGTGAATACGAATTTATCTGGCATTGCTCTCTTTACGCCTGTTGCAGTAGCAGGTGCACGGCCGTGCGCTGCTTCAATCATATCACAATTAAAATAGTCATATGCCATTACTGAACATCCAACCGGACAAACGCCGATTGTGTCGCCCTCTATATTCATTTCGTCGATAACTTCAGCCACTAATCTGTGGATAATACCATGAGTACAGCCAGGGCAATAGTGCATTGATATATCAGCCAATGCTTTTGGTTTTTCAAATACTATAGCCATTTATTATCATCCT
>JAEWZG010000108.1 GCA_023395435.1 Bacillota bacterium | reverse complement strand
TCGACAAGTACAATGTTAAAAGAGGTTTGAGAAATGCCGATGGAACAGGTGTTATGGCAGGAATTACAAACATTTGTAACGTGCATGGATACATAGTAAATGAGGGTGAAAAACAGCCTATTGACGGTGAACTAATCTACAGAGGATATAATATTAATGATCTTGTTTCAAATGTTTTTATGGAAAAGCGTTTTGGCTTTGAAGAAATTATTTATCTTCTTATTATGGGCGAACTCCCGTCAAAAGATAAACTTGACAATTTTATTGAATATTTAAATGATTCAAGGGAATTACCAGAACGTTTTTTTGAAGATGTTATTCTTAAAGCACCTTCAAGCAATATTATGAACAACCTTGCTCGTAGTGTGCTTGCTCTGTATACGTATGATGAAGCTCCTGAAAATCTTACACCTGAAAGAGAATTACAGATTGCTATTTCACTAATTTCAAGGTTACCTGTTATAATGGTTGGTGCTTATCAGGTTAAAAAACGTCATTTTGATCAAAAGAGTATGGTAGTTCATCAGCTAAGAACTAACGAGAGCATTGCTGAATCAATTCTTTCGACTCTCCGCTCTAACAGAAAATATACTCCAGAAGAAGCTCATCTTCTTGACCTTATGCTTATGCTTCATGCTGAACATGGTGGCGGGAATAACTCGACCTTTACTTGTCGTGTTCTTACTTCATCTGGCACAGATCCATATTCAGCTTACGCTGCAGCAATCGGCTCACTTAAAGGTCCAAAGCACGGTGGCGCTAACTTGAAGGTTATGGAAATGCTCGAGTATATCAAGGAAAATGTAAGCAACTGGTCTGACGAAATTGAAGTTGCAGATTATATGAGAAAACTCCTTAATAAGGAGTCTGGTGACAAATCAGGACTAATTTATGGTATGGGGCATGCTGTTTATACAGTTTCAGACCCAAGAGCAGTAATTCTTAAAAAGCATGCTATGGAAATGGCAGTAAATACTCCTTTTGAGGCTGAATTTAAACTTCTCCAAACTGTTGAAAAGCTAACACCTGAACTTTTTGCTGAGGTTAAAGGTGATATAAAGACAGTATGTGCTAACGTAGATATGTATTCGGGTCTTGTTTATAAAATGCTTGGTATTCCAAGTGAATTATTCACACCGCTTTTTGCAGTATCAAGAATGTCTGGCTGGTGTGCACATAGATTTGAGGAAATTGTTACGGGAAAAAGAATCATTCGTCCTGCATACAAATCAGTTATGAAGCCAAAAAATTATATTGCACTTGATGAAAGATAAATAATAATATAATGAAAAGAGGGTTATCCCTCTTTTTTTATTGTGAAAAAAAGATATTGAAGATAGAGAAAATGCACATTTCCAAATTAGATGTGCACTTTTTCTATATGAAATTGCGTTATATAAGCTATAATATTGTTAAAGGAGTGTTATTATGAAAAGAATTCTATTATCCGTTCTGGTAATTTCATTGTTCAGTTTTCTTACCGCTTGCGGAGGAAAAATAAAAGACAGTTCATCAAAAGCTAACAAACCTGAAGTCTCTAAAGATACTGCTTTTGCACAATATATAGATGCAGCAGACGCAAAAGGTAAAACAACAATGACATTAATAGGCCATGCGAGTGTAAAAATCGTTACAAAAGATGGTAAGGTTATCTATATAGATCCTTTCTATGACGGTGATTATTCTCAGCCAGCTGATTTAGTAATTGTAACCCATAGTAGGGATGCCCACAACAAGGTTGATTTAGTTAAACTTAAAGATGGTGGAAAAACTATTGGGTCTCCCGATTACATGAAAGATGGAAAATACATTAAAATTGAGGCAAACGGTATTCAGATTGAAGGAACACCAGCAGCTGATAAGGCTCACAGTGTTGGAAATTATGCCGGCGTTCTTCTAACAATAGATGGTATGACAATATATCATGCAAGCGATACATTAAATATTGCGGAAATGAAAAATCTCACAGCCAAGAATATAGACTATGCACTTCTGCCTGTTGACGGACTTCTTACTATGACAATGCAGGATGCAACTGACTGCGCAAATTTAATAAATGCAAAGCACGCTATACCAATACATATGGAAATGAACAATGATCCATATGATAAGGAATATGCAAAAAAATTCAATGCAAAAAATAGAATGCTTGTCGAGTATGGAAAGACTATTGAATTGGTAAAATAACTAACTATTATTGATGAAAGTACTTCTTCATATTAGAATAATGCAAATCAGCATTAATTTATTTTATGGGTCACGCGGTTTATACAGTTTCAGAAAGAAAAGAGGGTAATCCCTCTTTTTCTATTGTGGAAAAAAGTTATTGAAGACAGCGAAAATGCACATTTTCAAATTAGACGTGCAGTTTTTCTATATATTTATTTGTTTAAATAATTATAATTATTAATTAAAAGGAGTGAAAATAATGAAAAAATTTATTTGTGCAGTTTTATTAATTACTGTTCTTTTTAGTATATCATCATGCAAAAAAAAAGAAGATAGCAGCTCGACAGAAACAGTAAAATTAAATTCATCTGATAAGATAAAGTTTGCTGATTATGTTGAACCTTCTAAAAGCAAAGGGAAAGCGACATTAACACTTATAGGTCACGCAAGTGTAAAGATAGTCACAAAAGAAGGCATAGTAATATACATAGATCCGTTTTATGAGGGAGATTATACGCAAAAGGCAGATCTTCTTTTGATTACCCACAACCACGAGGATTGTAACAGAAGGCATCTTGTAACACTAAAGGATGATGGAGAGTTCTATCAGAGTTCTGATTTTGTAAAGAAAGACGTCTATTCAAAATTTGAGGCAAAGGGTATAAAAATTGAGGCTGTGCCAGCGCGTAATTATAATCACGGCATAGGTGACCACGTTGGATTACTTCTCACATTCGATGGAATTACTGTTTACCACGCAAGCGACACGCTTAATATAAAGGAAATGAAAGCTCTTGCTGACAAAAACATAACTTATGCACTTTTACCTGCTGACGGAATTCTTAATATGACAATGCAGGAAGCAACTGATTGCTCAAATATTATTAATGCAAAGCATACTATACCTTTCCATTTAGGTATGTGGCAGGAGCCATATGATAAAAAGTACGCAGATACATTTAAGGCGAATACAAGACTGCTTGTTGAGTATGGGAAAACTATTGAACTAAATCCGTAAATACTAATATTTATAGCAATAATTGAGCAAAAATAGAAGTGATCTACTGACTGTACGTTGATTTTCCTACATACTGTGCACTTTTTCTATATACAATTGCGTTATATAACCTATAATGTTCTTAAAGGAGTGATTTTATGAAAAGAATTCTATTATCGATTATGGTGATTTCATTGTTCAGTTTTCTTGCCGGTTGCGATGGAAAAGCAAAAGATGATTCATCTAAAGCTGAAAGTTCAAAAGGAACTAAAGAAACAAAATTTGCAAACTATATAAATGTGGCTGATACTAAAGGAAAGACAACAATGACTTTGATTGGTCACGCAAGTGTAAAAATTGTTTCAAAAGACGGCAAGGTAATTTACATCGACCCTTACTATAACGGCGACTACACACAGAAAGGCGATATCGTCCTTGTAACGCACAACCACGATGATCACAACCACGTAGATCTTGTTACACTTAATGCAAATGGCACAGTCCTTAAGAGTGCTGATATGCTCAAGGATGGAACATATCAGACAAAAGATATCAACAGTATAAAGATTGAAGCTGTTCCTGCTGAGAATTCAAACCACAAGAGAAGTGAATGTGTTGGTTACATAATAACTGTTGACGGAATTACAGTTTATCATGCTGGTGATACATCAAAGATTGATGATATGACAAAGCTAGCTGACAGGAACCTTGATTATGCACTTCTTCCAACTGACGGCATATACAATATGTCAAGTGAGGAAGCTACTGAATGTGCAGATATTATCAAGGCAAAGCATTCTATTCCTATCCATGTTACACTCGGTCAGGCAGACTATGACCTTGACAATGCAAAGCTTTTCACACCAAAGAATGGTATGCTTGTTGAATATGGAAAGACCATAGAATTGACAAAATAAAATGAAATTATTGAAATAAACACTTCTTTATGTTATTATAACGTAAAGAGGTGTTTTATGGATTTATTGACAAATTCTAAATCAGATTATTGGGTCAAAGTTGTTGAACTATTTGCCGAAAGTAAAAATATATCTATTGCCAACCTTAATTCAAATGACAGATGCAAGATTATTCTTATTGATAATTGTCAGGGGCAGTTCACCCTGAATAATAAAAGCTTTAATTTTTCTTCGCCTTTTGTTTTATGCCTTAATCAGAATGATGTTGTTTGTTTTGATGTAGAAACAATAGAGCATATGACTTGCCTGTATTTTCATCCACGGGTACTGAATGACTTGTTTGAATTTGAGAACCTAAAAAGCTTTACTTTTGATCAACTTAATACAACCACAAGACAGGATGCAATTCTGCTTAATCCTTTTTACAACTTTGATGTAAATATGCCAAACAGATATGATATATCGATTAGTAAATATCTTCAGCTCAAAAACCTTATAAATAAACTTCACAACGAACTCATTAATCAATATGACGGATACTGGCCTTGCAGAAGTCGTTCTTATTTTATTGAGCTTGTAATTAATATTAATCAGCTTTATTATTTACTAAAAAGCAGTGATGAAAGTAATTATTCGAAGGATATAACTTCAAGTGAAATACTTGAATATCTTTCAGAGAATATTACCGAAAAAATCTCGCTGACTGATATTACCAAAAAATATCTTATGAACAGAAACAAGCTTAACGAGATGATAAAATCAGCAACCGGTATGACAGCTATACAGTATTTAAACAATACGCGTTTAAAAGTTGCTTCACATCTGATTGCAAATACATCGTTGACAATCAAGGAAATTGCAGGGCGTGTAGGATATGATAGCGTTAGTGACTTCAGCAATTTCTTCAAGAAAAATGTGGGTTCTTCGCCGAGAAATTATCGCATTGAAACTAAATGAAAATAGTAAAAGCTGACATTGAATAAACAATGTCAGCTTTTACTTTGCGTTTCTCAGCAAAAAACTGTTGTCTAAATTAATAATTGAAGTATTCTCATGATTGGTGTATACTAAGTAGTTGTATGAACAAATCATAGTAAATATGTTGCACGCATTTGAAGACAAGAAAGGAAATTATTATGAAAAATATTTCTATTTACAACTTAGGTATCAGTGCTTTGCTCATTGAAGCTGGGAACAGGCGTATATTAATTGATGCATTCAATAACTTGATAACTCCTGTTAACGTATTACCAAAAGATATTATTGTGTTTACTCATTGTGATGATGATCATTTTTGCCCTGAAAGACTACCAGATTTAAGAGGGACGGATATTATAATTATAGGACCACCAACAATAGTAAAACCAATTCTTTTACTTAAAAAAGCTAATATTGAACAGATTGAGGTTTTATACTCGGGCGAACAATATGCCCCAGCAACAATATGTATAGATTCGATGAACATATCTTGTTTACGTACAAAGCATTTTAATCATTGGGATCCATTACATATTAGTTATGTTATTGAAGTGTCGGGAAAAAAGATATATATTACAGGAGATAGCATATTTACAGACGAACAAAAAAATATCATAGGTACTGTAGATGCAGTAGTATGTAATCTTGTTGACGAAGGATTCTTACGTGGAAGTGAAGAAGCAAAGGTTGCAAATCAACATATTTTAAGTTACTTATTAAAAGTCAGAGCACTTATGAAGAATGCTAAAATTATAGGTGTTCATTTATTAGAGGCTAGTTTTACTGTAGATGCAGAGAACTTAAATAATCTTGTTAAATTACTTGGATTTGATGAAAGTATTATTATTCCTATATGTCCTCAACAAAAGGTTGTTATATAATAAAACAATATGAATTACTTTTAATTATATATTATAAGAACAAAATCCAACTCTTAGTTGAGTTGGATTTTTGTTTTAAACTTATTGAGTAATCAATAACTACTTATTAATTATTTATGACATTTTACAAACAATAAATATTATAATTCTTAAATTTTGTTGAAAAACTATAAAAAATGATGAAAAAGTTTATACAATATTTTGATTAATATTTATAAATATTTAATATACAAAAATTGTTTTTAATGCTATAATAAAGTTACAACAAAGTAACTATTATTTTTTATATAAAGGAAGTGTGACTATGGGACTATTTGGAAATAAACCAAAATTACAACCTATTGATACTAATACGTCTTATACAAATAATATTACTGGCTGTCTTGAAATGTACAAAAATCCAGCAATAAAAGACAGGCAGGTATTTCTTAAAGCAACAACTGATCCTAAATTCGTTAACATTCATGTTTCAGGAGTCAATGATGTAGCTGGTGTTATTACTCGTGATGAAACTAATGTTGTTACAAATATTGGTCTTTACATAGGACGTGGTTTATTGAATGCTTTTACACCCGATTCAACTTCTGTTGTTACAAGATATGTTGGAAAAGCACTTGATATTATTCCTCCTGCATATAAATAACAATTAATTAAAGCAAGCCAAAAGGCTTGCTTTTTTTATAAAATTTTCCATACTAAATTTTGCTGAATGAGTATTTTAAGCCTGATTAGAAATAATAATATTATATTATTACTTAAGAGGATGGGTTTAAAATGCTTAAAGCTATCGGTTCAAAATATGATATTTTGCATGATGAAGAAACAAAAGAATTTTATGATTTTATAAAGGATCTTCTCGTTGATGACTATGTATTGGAAATGCAAAATTTTGTTCATCATTACAGTACAACCTGTTATCAGCATTGTATTAATGTATCATATTATAATTATTTGCTTTGCAGAAAATTAGGGCTTAATACGAGAGAAGGTGCCCGTGGGGGAATGCTTCATGATTTGTTTTTGTATAATTGGCGAAATATAAAAAGACAAAAAGGTGAGCCTTATCATGCCTTTAGGCATGGAAGAGCTGCATTATCTAATGCAAAAAAACGTTTTATTTTAAGCAAGCACGAGGAAAATATGATTATAAGTCACATGTTCCCACTTTCATATGATATGCCAAAGTACAGAGAAAGTTTTGTTATTACTCTTGTTGATAAATACTGCGCTGTGCTTGAAGTTTCAGCTTATATCTATCAAAAATCACTGGGTAGAATCATAGAGTATTCCCATAATACGTAATAACAATTTAATTATTATATAAAATAAGAGGTGGAAGATCCACCTCTTATTTTGTTTAAAGATGATTTTCGTCTACCCAACGTCGTGCAAATCCTGCATTCATTTCGCTTACATTATATACAGGACCAGTTTCTGTTGTCATGTTATCGGTAATTATGTTTGCTGCACCAATAGGAATAACATTTGTCGGCTTTATAATCTTGCCCTTATTAACGTGATATACTTTTTTAGCCATAATATTCTCCTTATAGATAACTTTTAAGGTTATCAATATATTGCTGTTCACATTTTAGTATTTCCTTCGCGTGTGAAATAATACCAGCATCACCAGTTTTAATATTATTTAGCTTTTTGTTAATATCTATAATACCCATATTACTCCCCTTTATAACCATTTCGGCAATATGACTTGTTGAGTTATTCATGGATGTATGCATAATTATTGATGCATCTGCTGATAATTTACTGATGGGATTGATATTCTTTGGTTTGGCATTAAGTTCACTAAATTTCTTTTTAATCTGATCACTTTGCTGGTTATAATTTTTAAGTTGTTTTTCAAGCTCACTTTTAAGTTTTGTATTTTCTGTTTTAGGTATGACTGTAGAAAGAGCAGTAATTCCCATTGATGCGTTCTGATAAAGCTTGTTAAGCAATTCAAATTCTGAATTTTTCGTAATGATCCCCCTCTTTATTTAAGATTTAATATATATTATCTTCAAAAATAAAAAAATTATTATTTAACTTGATAATTTTTTACATTGTGTTACAATATACAATAGAAAACAAAATTGAAGGTTGTTATGACATATAATAATTTTGGCCAAACACAAGCAATCCTCAGCATAATATGGCAAATAAAAGTTAGTACCAAAATACTCAATGCACAAAAAATGAAAATCAATGTGTTTTTGGGTATCTGAAATTAATAGTTTACTTTAAGTTATGTAACTTTAAAAGCTAAAAATTTATAAATCTTAACAGGTGATAAAATGACATTATTTAAAAGAATATATATATCAATATTTTTGATTTTTGCAACAAATTTATGTCTTATTATGGACATGACAGATATCCCATGGTATTTGACAACTATAATTGTTCTTGTTTCTGTTGTGGGATTTATTATGCTAAATATTTTTCCAACATTAAAAAAATGCTCAACAACAAGACTCAAGATATTATCAGGTGGATATGAGCTTTTGATTTTGTTTATTATTACATTCACAGCAGATATAGCAATTTCAATTATAGCAGGAATATTGTTTGTGCCTGATAAATTTGGAATAATTGGATTTACCATTTATATTCTATTTGTTCTTTTTATGAACCTTATATTAGTTCTTAACGGAACATTGAGAGCACTTACTACATCAATTCAGCTTGGTATAAAGTGGCGTTTATCAATAATATTTTTATGGTGGTTACCGATTTTTAATTTATTTCTTATAGTGAAAGTATGCAGACTTATCCAAAGCGAATGCGAGATTGAAGAAGAAAAATTCTGGCTCGATAATATACGAGCAGAAAATGAAGTGTGCAAGACAAAGTATCCTTTACTATTAGTACACGGTGTTTTTTTCAGGGATTCACGCTTTTTTAATTACTGGGGAAGAATACCAAAGGAGCTAATCCGGAATGGTGCAAAAGTTTTTTATGGTCAGCAGCAGTCCGCTGCCTGTGTTGAGGATAGTGGAAAAGAGCTTGCAGAAAAAATAAAAGAAATTGTTGCTGATACAGGATGTGAAAAGGTTAATATTATAGCTCATTCAAAGGGTGGGCTTGATTCAAGATATGCAATAAGCTGCCTTGGAATGGATAAATATGTCGCAAGCCTTACAACGATAAATACTCCTCACAGAGGATGTGCCTTCGCTGAATATCTGCTTGAGAAAGCTCCTGAAAAGTTCAGAAGTTTTATAGCAAACAGATATAATTCAACTCTTAAGAAATTCGGTGATGACAATCCTGATTTCCTCGGAGCTGTTAATTCTCTTACAGTAAAAAGTTGTAAGGAGCTTAATGAAATTGCAGAGGACAAAGAGGGAGTGTTTTATCAGAGTGTCTGCTCAAAAATGAGAAAACGTACAAGCGGAAAATTCCCTTTAAATATTTCTTATGGTATTGTAAAATTGTTTGATGGTGATAATGACGGACTTGTTTCTATAGAATCAGCAAAATGGGGTTCTGAATGCAAAGTCCTTGATATTAAAGGAAATAGAGGGCTGTCACACGCTGATATAATCGACCTAAACCGTGAAAATATAAAAGGTTTTGACATCAGAGAATTATATGTTGGCATCGTAAAAGAACTAAAGGATAAAAATTTTTAAAGATATTTTGTAGTCTTTAGGTAAAAAGCTTTAATAATACGCATAATACGGCGATACATTCTCACAGTTATGTGAACAGAATAATTAATATATGGTGATGAAATGAAAAAAGGTTTTAGAAAAACTGCTTTGCTTTGTAGTGTTCTTATTTTTTGCTCGATAGTGTTCAGCGCTTGTGGGAAAAAGAAAGAAAGTCCGGAAACAAAAAATGATAGCAAGGTTTCAGCTTCAATAGCTGATTCATCTTCGGAAGTATCTTCAGTTGAGGAATCATCTTCCTTACCTGAGCTTATTGATGACGGAAAGCATATTACAAAAATCGGTTTGTATCTCCCTGATGATAAGACTTACATAAGAAAGTATATCCCCTTTTTCCAGAGTAACTGGATAAAGGGCAAGGACATTGCCTGTTTTGAAACATACTATTCAAATGACCCTGAGCTTCCGCCAACACAGGCTGTTAAGCTATGGCAGTCTTTCATAGATAAGTATGTTGATTCATCAGAATACAAAATGGGTTATTATATGACATTTACCCTTAAAAGTGGTGAACAGCATTCTATAAGAATTCTTAAGCCTGAGGATACCCAGGTTTATAAGCAATATATCGAAACCTATCTTTATGATGATTATCACCAAATTCCCGGTCATTTTTATAGCCACCTTCTCCCAAGTCAGATGAATGAAAAAACAATGACTTCATCAATAAAGCTGACAGTAGGACAAAAGGGTGACGAGGTTGACAATATCCAACTGACAGTTTTTGCATACAAGGGTGACGCTGATTTTGATGCTTCAACAAAATATATTGGCAGAATAAGCAACACTATTAATATTACAAGAAAATAAAAATAAGCCTGATGAATTTCATCAGGCTTATTTTTTCAATCGAAAAAGCTTAACTGCGTATCCCCGTACCCAAGCTTGTATGCACGAATAATTTCAGGCATTTTATATATTATTCCGTACTTGTCACATTCAGCCCTGAATATCTGACTTAACCGCCTTGCGTTCGGGCTCCCACAGCTATAATTGTTGCCAAAGGTTTTTATATATTTCTCTTTAATTCCCGGGAACTTTTTATCCAGCTGTTCATAAAAATACTTGCGTTGGTTATCCCTTAAAGTTACACCAAGTGCTGAGTATATGAACTTTGCACCATTCTCATAGGCAAGTCTTACGATGTTTTTTATATTTTCTTCTGTGTCGTTAATGAACGTGAGAACAGGCATAAGAAGTATTCCTGTGAATAATCCAGCGTTTGATAATTGCTTAATCGCAGCAAATCTTTCTGAAGACGGGCAAACATTCGGTTCAACGATTTTAGATAGCATGTCATCTGCGCAAGTGATAGTTAACTTGCAAAGAACAGGGGAATGCTCCTTAATTTCTGACAGTATATCAATATCCCTTGTAATAAGACTGCTTTTTGTAGCAATAGCAACACCAAATTCAAAAGCATTTATCAGCTCGAGCGCGTGACGTGTGAGTAAAAGTTCCTTTTCAAAAGGATTATAAGGGTCACTCATTGCTCCTGTTCCGATAACGCCCGTCTTGACTTTTCGCTTAAGGTCGTTTCGTATAATTTCAAGAGCATTTTCCTTTGCCTTTACCCTGTCAAAGTTTTCAACACGATAGCAGTCACTTCTGCTGTCACAGTAGATGCATCCGTGACAACATCCCTTGTAAATATTCATATTGTAATTTGTTCCAAACCAATTTGAATTAGTAGCATATGAAGATACAATTATTTTTGCAGGGATGTAGTCAATTTGCATTTTTATTTTCTCCTTACTGGGAATCGTAATACTGTTTTACAATTTTCTACCTTTGTTTTTCTGGGGTCTGAAAGATAAATCTCGTGATGTTTTCGCTCGTCTGAAAAGTCAAGTTCGTATCCGTTTTCTTCAACAAACTCGTAGACTCTCTTTATTGTAGCAGGCTCATCATCATATGAACCTATGTGCATACACTGAACACACAAGCCTTCAGTGAATTCAACAAACTTTGCTTTTGAAATATCAATTTCAGGCTTTTTTCGTCTTATGATTTCACAAACTTTACTAAATATATCTTCATCAATAAATTCTGGCTGACGTATCATTGAAGTCCATTTTAGTTTGTCCTTATCTATAATATTTTCTTCAGGTTTTTCTGGTAGTGTCCATAAGCCTTCAAGTGGTGGAACTATATAACTGAAATAATCTGGGATTACAAAGCCAGACTTTGGTGACATTTTTATAGTGAAGGAAACTGAATAAAGTATCTGAACGGCTTTTTGATATTCGCCGTTAGGAATATTTGGGTTGCCTTGCCCCTCTACCTGAACAAATTTCATAGTCGGGATTTCTATAATCTGCGGTGTTGTCTTTGGTAAGTATAAGTCCTTAAATTCTTTTTTGTAATCAAAACTATCAGCCATAATAAATCTCCTTATTTTAAAGCTACATAAATGTCAACGTGTGCATTTTCCATATCATTGTCAAGATATTCTTCAAAATCAGCAGTAAAGGTTCTGTCGAGATTCATTGCCCATATATCATCCCAAGCCTTTGCTACATCATTTACTACATGACCACAAATACTGAATTTAGCATATTTTCCAGCTGGAATGATTTTTGTTTTAAGCTCAGGGTTTTCAGCTTTGTTAACATCCATACCAACTGTGACATCATAATCAGTTTCAGTATAATTTGAATATATTCCGAAGGAATGCCCACTCTTTATGTTTTTGATGGTGCTTGCCATTCCATTGCCCATAAAGCTATTCCAAAGTCCACCGATTTTTTCTTGACATTTAGGATCGTTGATGCCTGTCTTTGTTTCAAGACCTACTATTGTTTTTTCTTCAAGTGTTACGATTTCATAATTCATATTGAATTACCTCCTTCAAGTTTGTAATTCAATAATAAACTTATTAATATGACAGCTGTATGTCATATTATAAATATTTTTCGGAAATTTTTTCTAAACTGTTTTTTACTTTATCTCTGATTTCCTGTGGTTCCAAAACCTCACAGTATTCACCAAAAGATAGTATGTAGCTTATAAGCCAGTTTGCCTTCGGCATTTCTGCTGTAACAAGAAAGCCACCGTCCTTCATTACTTCATAATTATCAAAAGAATCATAAACCATAAATGCCATTTTAGGTGAAAACTTCATTTTTATAGTAATAAACTCACTATCAAAAAGCTTTTGTTCCTGTTTAAAAACAGTTTCAGGAGCTATCCTTTCAATCTTTTCATCCAGAACAACTATATTGTTCATTCTTGAAAGCTTGAAAAACCTACTATCCTTCCTCTGTCTGCAATATGCATAAAGGTACCAATCACGGCTTTTAAAGCAAAGCTTTAAGCATTCAGCAGTGCGTTCTGTCTTTTCTCCTTTTGAACTATAGTATTCAAACTCAACAACATTTTTATTAATAATCGCATTTTTTAAAATAAGGAAGTTGTCCTTCTTTCTATCGCCGTTTCCCCAGTCGGAAAAGTCAATCTCAATCCAGTTGCTGTTCTGTTTGCCCAAAAGGGAACTTAATCTCCCAATTGCAGAGTTTGAATTCTCAACATCAATGGTTTTTATAGCATTTAGAGCAGATATAATGTTATCCTTTTCATTCTGTGTTAGTACAGTTTTATTAAGAACAAAATCAGAAAGCAACGATATCCCACCGCCCTTTCCTTTGCTCATGAAAACAGGAATCCCTGTGGCAGAAAGACTTTCAATATCCCTGTATATCGTCCTGATAGAAACCTCAAAGCGGTCTGCAAGTTCTTTTGCTGTTACGGTTTTTTTCTCTAAAAGTATGTATATTATTTCAAACATTCTGTTTATCTGCATATTATCACCCGAATACATTATATTCCTTTAATATGACATTTACAAGTCATATTAAAAATATGGGTCAAAAAATGTAAATTTATTGACCTGATTGGTTTTTAAAAGTATAATTAAGATAAATGAATTTATAAGAGGTGAAGAAATGCTGCCGATACTCATCATTGAAGATAATAATGATATTAATAATTTAATCTGTGACGCTCTTTCTAAAAATGGCTATGCCTGTACACAGGCTTTTTCGGGAACAGAAGGGCTTATGCATATTAAAAACAATGAATTTTCTCTGGTGCTGCTTGATTTAATGCTCCCAGGAATGTGTGGTGAGGAATTGTTGAAGAAAATCAAGCCACAATATAAATCACCTGTAATAATTATTTCTGCAAAGGACGAGCTTGACAGCAAGGTTGATTTACTCGGCTGTGGTGCTGATGATTACATAACAAAGCCTTTTGAAATTAAAGAGCTTATTGCACGTGTTGGTGTTGCAATAAGACATAATTCAACTGATACATCAATGCAGATATTATCATATAAGGATCTCATACTTAACAAGACAACCTTTCAATGTCTTTTAAATAATGAGGAAGTAAGTCTTACAAAGCAGGAATTCAAGATTCTTGAGTTATTAATGACCTATCAGAATAAAGTTTTTTCAAAACAGGATATTTATGATTACGCGTGGGGTGACTTTTATATCGGTGAGGACAAGACAATTAACGTCCATATAAGCAACATCCGTCAGAAATTCAAGAAGATAACTGATATTGAATACATAGAAACAGTGTGGGGAATAGGCTTTAAACTTTCAAAATAAATCTTTATACTTTCTTTAACTTTACTTTGCGATTAATTTGTACTTGCAGAATATAATACAGTTAATGAAACAACACGGAGGGAATGAAATGGATTATTTATTGAGTACAAATTGTCTCACAAAGAAGTTTAAAGAGCAAAAAGCTGTTAATGAAGTCAGCCTTCATATAAAGCAGGGCGACATTTATGGCTTTATCGGACGTAACGGTGCCGGAAAGACTACCTTTCTTAAAATGATAAGTGGGCTTTCAGAGCCAACAAGTGGTGAAATTACACTATTCAATTATAAAGGTAAGGAAATAAGAAATGTCCTTTCAAGAATAGGAACATTAATTGAAGCTCCTGGTATTTATCCAAGCCTCAATGCTTATGAGAATTTAAAGCTTAAGTGCATATGTGCGGGAATAAAAAAACAAGGCTACATAGAAGACCTACTTAAAATTGTTGGACTTTCAGATGTCGGTAAGAAAAAGGCAGGGAATTTTTCACTTGGTATGAAGCAACGTCTTGGTATTGCTATGGCACTTGTTGGTGAACCCGATCTTCTTGTTCTTGACGAGCCTATCAACGGCCTTGATCCACAAGGTATTGTTGAAGTAAGAGATACTATATTAAAGCTTAACAAGGAAAAGAATATTACGATAATAATATCAAGTCATATTCTTGAAGAACTTTCAAAAATAGCAACAATGTATGGTATCATCCATGATGGAGTTCTTATTAAAGAGCTTTCAAAGGAAGATCTTTTAAAGCAATGCAGAGAGCATATTGAAATAATACTTGAGCATCCTGAAGCTGCTTGTACAGTTCTTGACGGAATGGGTATAAGTGATTATAAGGTAATCAATAAACAGACTATCCATGTTTTTGAACAGCTTGATAAAAGTGCTGATATTAACTTTGCACTTGCTGATAAGAAGATCATGGTCAACTCAATAAGAGTAGAAAACGAAGCTTTAGAAGATTACTTTATTGGACTTACAGGGGGTGCTAAAAATGATTAATGCAATTAAAATGGATATATATAAAATGTTCAAGAGCAAGAGTACATGGATTTTGCTTATGTGTATAATCGCTGTATCATTTGCTACTGTTGGTATAATGAAAATTACTATTAATCAGTTTAAAGATAATCCAGCCTTGCTTGAACAGGTTGAACAAGCTTCATCAGATGAAAATGTAAGCGTAGGGTTTACTGCAAAAACTGATAATATAATGGATCACATTAACGGAGCGAAGTTTTCTATTAATGAATTATTTTCAAGTATGACAAATGGCAGTATGATAAGTATGCTTGTTGCTATCTTCTGTCTGATATTCTTCAATTCTGAACTTAAAACAGGTTACATTAAAAATCTTGTCGGACAGTTCACGAGGCGAAGATATCTTATCTTTTCAAAATTAGTTGTAGCGTTTTTATTCACGATTTTTACTTTTGCATTTTCAATATTTGCAATGATTCTTGGAAGCAAGGTATTTTTAGGCTATGTAATTTCAGGTGGAATGTCATCACTAATAAAGATTGTACTTACACAATTTATTTTGATGTTTGCAATTTGTGCGCTGATACTTTTTATTGTGGAATGGTTAAGAAATACTGCGGGCAGTATAACAGCAAGTATGTGTATAGTTGCTGGAATTGCAAATGTTTTAGTTATGTTCCTTAGCAAGCTTCTTACAGGAAACAATATTATTAAAGATAAGGACTTTACTCTTTCAAAATATATTCTTACCGGTAATATTTCAACTATCGGACCGGCAAGTTCATCAAAAGATATACTTACAGCAGTAATAGTAGCTGGTGTATTCCTTATTATATCAGTAGTCGGAAGTGTTTTCGTCCTTGAAAAACGAGATATTAAGTAGAGGGTTTTATGAATATTTTAGCAGTAGTTCTTATAATTCTTGCTATACTTCTTTCTTATATAATATACCTCCAGAGGCGACAGATAAAGCTTATCTGCCGCCAATTGGCATTCATAAATAATAATAATACTAATAAGATGGTTACTCAGGAAATCAACAGTAAATATATTAGTGAGCTTGTTGATAGCATCAATGGTATGATTACAAATCAGAAGACTCATGATATAAATGTCATGCGCAATAGTAACAATCTTAAAGAAACTATAACAAATCTTTCTCACGATATAAGAACACCGCTAACATCATTGGATGGCTATTTTCAGCTTTTAAAAGAAAGTACCTCTGATAAGGAAAAGGACAAATACAGCGATATTATTCAAAATCGTATTGATAGTCTAAAAGTTATGCTTGACGAGCTTTTTACCTATACAAAACTTCAGGATGATAATTATACTCTTGATCTTGAAAAAATCAATTTCAATAAGCTCCTTACTGCTACACTTTTTTCTTTCTATGATGAATTTAATGCCAAAGGAATTGAACCTCATATTTTTATATGCGATGAGCAATTATCTGTTTTTTGCAATCAGGCAGCCGTTATAAGAGTAATTCAAAACATTATAAAGAACAGCATTGAGCACAGCCTTTCAGAAATGAAAATAACTCTTGGGAAATCTAATGGTAAAGTAGAGCTTGTGTGCTCTAATAATGTCGATGATGAAGATGATATCGATATAACACAAGTGTTTGATAGATTCTACAAGTCTGATGTTTCACGAACACAGTCTTCGACAGGTCTTGGACTTTCAATAGCAAAGGGACTTACTGAAAAAATGGGCGGAACAATTTCTGCAAATCTCAAAGATGAGATTTTTTCTATAACGGTCATCTTTGATATCGTAAAATAATATAGTGATGGTGAAGAATAGATATTCACATTATTAAATAGCAATAAACAGTAATACTGACAAGGCTGCGGATAGCTCTTTGCCTGGATATATTAATTTTAACGCCGGATATAATGTTATGAACAGAATTTCCGGCGTTAATTATGATTATTATTTTTAATATAATAATATTGGACAATAGTTCAAATATAGATGATAATAAAGCCTTTATGTAGTTAATGTAATATTTATAGGTTAGTGATGTATAAGTAATTAACAGTTTTTTGTATATATTGCCGAGATAATAAAAAATACATAATCTATATTTAATAATATTCACAAAATTGAAATTAATTGCTTTATTTTAGTTGACGAATAATATTATATGATATACAATATACAAAGTGATATAATACTATAAAATGTGTGAATATAGTAATAATAGCAAATTAGAAAAGGAGTATAGAAATGGGAAATAGTATTCTTAAAACAAAAAATCTTTGTAAAAATTTTAAAGCAGGCGATACAGAACAAAAAGTACTAATTAACCTTGACCTTGATATATATGAGGGTGATTACACAGTAATTATGGGTTCATCAGGTGCAGGTAAATCAACATTATTGTATGCATTGTCAGGAATGGATTCACCGACGAGTGGTGAAATCGATTTTAATGGTACAGCTATTATTAACAATAACAATGATAAGTTAGCAGTTTTCCGCAGAGAAAATTGTGGGTTTGTGTTCCAGCAGATGTTCCTGCTCGATAATATGAGTATTCTTGACAATATTCTTGCAGCAGGACTACTTGTTAGTAAAGATAAGAAGGAAATTGTTACATATGCTAAAGAGCTTCTTACAAAGGTTGGCTTATCAGAAATTATTTGGAAGAAGTTCCCTTCACAACTTTCAGGTGGTGAAAATCAGAGAGCTGCTATTGTCAGAGCACTTATAAATCGTCCTAAAGTTGTTTTTGCAGATGAACCTACAGGAGCATTGAATTCAGCTTCAGGTAGAGCTGTGCTTGATACTTTGACAGAAATTAACAATAACGGGCAGAGCATTATTATGGTTACTCATGATCTTAGTTCTGCACGTCGTGGTAACAGAATCCTATACATTAAAGATGGTATCATTACTGGTGAATGTAATTTAGGTAAATATGTAAGCGGCGATAAGGAACGCCACGCTAAGCTATCTTCATTCCTCGTAGAAATGGGGTGGTAATAATGAGCAAACTTTGGATGCAGGCTTATGGAAATATAAGAAAAACAAAATCAGTATCAATTACTTTAGGCGCCCTGTTTCTAATAGCAGCTTTGCTCATTAATACAGGACTTCTTGTAACCTTCAACTATGGAAGTTATTTTAATGATATAAAGAAAGAACTTAATGCTTCAGATGCTTATTTTTATCTTTCTGACGGTATTTATAATGATCAGTCATTAAATTATATTGAAACTAATGAGCATGTAAAAAAGACACAGATCAATGAAATAATGACAACAGAAGTAGAATTCAAATATCAGGATAAAAACAGATCATTTAATGTTGGCTTTTTCAATATGGACGAAGAACGTGAGATGTCAAAATGGCAATATGTTGGTGAACACGAAGAAGCTGATGATATGAGTATATATGTTCCGGATTTATTAAAAGCAGTAAGTGGTTATGAAATTAATGATAAGTTAACATTAAAATATAAAGATGAAACTACAAAAGAAAAAAAATCTCTAACGTTCACAATAAAAGGTTATACCGAGGACGTATATTATAGTTCTACCGACACAGGAATTATGGGGTTCTATCTCCCTGAACAGACTTATAAACAAGTAAGTAATATTTTAAATCATAAAAACAATAAGGCTCATATAGTTTTTGTTAATGTTGATGATGTTGCTAATGTATCAAAGATTGAGAACGGGTTAAGAGAAACATTAGGTCTTGATTCTGCCTCAATGATAGCAGGCGACAACTCAAAGATGCTGGCTTCAATAGATATTTCACTTATTGAAATGGCACGTTGTATGATGCCGAAAATGATGGCAGGAATGATGGTTTTATTTGCTTCTCTTATAGTTGGAGTATGTCTTCTTGTTGTGTGGTTTAGAATTATCAATAGTCTTGAAGATGACATAATGAAGATTGGTTCACTCAAATCAATCGGTTATACAAACAAGCAGATTATTGGTTCAATTATATTGCAGTTTGTTGCAATCTCAGGCCTAGGAAGTATCGTTGGAATTGGGCTTACATATCCGATTCTTCCTTCAATATCAAGAATCTTTGAACAGCAGTCAGGCCTTATGTGGTCACAGGGATTTGACCTTGGAATTGCTTTGATAACACTCTTTACTATTCTTGCAATTGTATTTCTGATAATCCGTATAGCAGCACGTCATGTTAAAAAACTTACACCTGTTCTTGCCTTAAGAGGAGAAACAACAACAAAGAGCTTTAAGAAAAACCGGTATCCTCTTGAAAATACAAAGGGAAATCTTTCATTTGTTCTTGCTTTGAAATCAACTATTCAGAACATGAAGCAAAATATAATGATTATAGTGATTCTGGTTGCAGTAGTATTTGCGGGTGCTTACGGTGTAATAATGTACTATAATACTTCTATTGATACAACAGCCTTTGCAATGGTTCCTGGTATGGAAATTACAAATGTAATTGTCGCACTTGATAATAAGAAAGACACTACTGAAGTAATTAACAAAATTAAAAATATGGATAAAGTCAAAAAGGTCGCCTTTGTTGATGAGTCAAAATATAAGATTGATGGAACACAGGCATCAGCAATAATTATGGATGATTTTTCAAAGAAGAATTCAAACTTTGTATATGAAGGACGTTATCCTAATAAGTCTGGAGAGATTGTACTTGCTGGTGTTCTTTCAGAAAGAATAAAAAAGAAAATCGGCGACTTTGTAACAGTGAAATTAGGCGATAACGAATCAAAGCTAAAAGTAGTCGGACTTTCAAACGGTTCTTCTATGGGAGGAATTAATTCAAGTATACTGCTAAGTGAGTTTAAAAAGATTAACCCAGATTTTAAGCAACAGCTTTTATACGTTTATCTTGATAAGGGAACCAACGCGGCTAAATTTATTGAAAAGATTGAAACAACACTTAATAAAGATGACTATGTCGGAATAACAAACTTTGATAAAGGAATGGAAGAAGGAATGCTTGCTTATCAGGTAGTTGTCGCAGCAATGGGCATTTCTATGGCAGTGATTACATTGTTTGTAATTACACTTGTATTATACTTTATAATCAGTTCATCAATAGTAAGAAAGAAAAAGGAACTTGGAATAAAGAAGGCAGTTGGCTTTACTACTCTCCAGCTTATGAATCAGGTTTCACTATCCTTTGTATTCCCGATATTTATCGGAACAATTATAGGAAGCATACTTGGTGCATTACTTACAAATCCATTTATGTCGTTAGTAATGAAGGGCTTTGGCATAATGAAGTCGAACTTTATCATTAATCCATTATGGGTCGTATTATTTGGGATCTTTGTAATTATCTTCTCATATATATTAGCACTTCTCATTACATGGAGAATCAGGAAAATCTCAGCTTACGCTCTTGTTACTGAATAATTAACATAAAAAGCCTGCATATGCAGGCTTTTGTTATTTACTTATAAAACAATCGATTGTTTTAAGTAGTTTATTATGCTATAATTCAATATAATTAAATTATATATGAGAGAGGTGTTTTATGAAAAGAGAACTTGGAATAGCAAGATGTGGGTTGGCATGTTGCTTGTGTTCAGAAAACGTGAGTTGTAATGGTTGCGGTTCAGGAGAATGCCCAGATAAGGGTTGGTGTGAAAACAGAAAATGCTCTATTGATAAAGGCATAGATGCTTGTTATTCCTGCAATGAAGATTGCGATAAGGGCCTGCTCAAAAAAGTCAAACCAAAAGCTTTCACAAAATTTATTAAGCTTTATGGTTTGGATGAATTGCTTAATTGCCTTGAACGCAATGAAAAGAATGGCGTAGTTTATCACCGTGAGGGTATTGTCGGAGATTATGATGATTTCGATAATATTGATGATGTTATTGAATTAATTAAAAACGGCAAAAAATAATTTTAGCTGTATATATATCTCACCAAATATTATAGAACTATAAATTGTATTGATTATCCAACTAAAAACTATAAAAAGAATATACTAACATAATATTCTGCCAAAGACAAAATTGAGCAAAAAATATCAGGAATTATTATTATATTGATGCTATTATTATGTCAGACAAAGGAGAGATTAACGTGGACTGGATAGATGGATTACAGAACGCAATAAAGTACATTGAAGATAATCTCTGTGATAATATCAATACACAGGAAATTGCAAAAAAAGCTTATGTTTCTGAATTCTATTTTCAAAAAGCTTTCAGCATGCTCTGTGGTAACACATTAGGTGAATACATCAGGAAAAGACGATTAACTCTTGCCGGCACTGAGTTATTATCTTCTGATGCAAAAATTATTGATGTTGCTTTAAAGTATGGTTATGATTCACCAGAAAGCTTTTCTAAAGCATTCACAAGATTTCACGGGATAACTCCTTCGTCTATCAAGAAGAATGGGGCAATGCTAAAATCATTTGCTCCGGTAAAAATTACATTACAATTGGAAGGCGGTTATATTATGGATTACAGAATAGTTGAAAAGGAAGCTTTTACAGTACTGGGATGCTCGAAAAAATTCAAATACGATACAGCATTTAAAGATATTCCAAAGTTCTGGAAGGAGTTATGTAAGTCAGACAAGGGAGAGGTTGTCTGTGGAATGTTCGGTGTTAATATTGATGAAAATATGGGCAATGAAGAATTTGAATATATGATTGCTGATAACTATATTCCATGGAAGGATATCCCGGATGGCTTAGAAACAAAGGTTATTCCAAAGCTTACATGGGCAGTTTTCCCATGCAAAGGACCTTGTCTTGAAACACTTCAGCAGACTAACAAAAGGATTTTTTCTGAATGGTTACCAAACAGCAAAGAATATGAAATTGCTGCTGGTTTGTGTATTGAACTATACAGTAATGTTGCAGATTTCCCAAAGGGAATAGAAGATGAGAATTATTACGCAGAAATGTGGATTCCTGTTAAAAAGAAATAGTATAATAAAACAGCCATCTTAAAAGGTGGCTGTTTTTATTCTTAAAGTAGACTAATCAGTAGTTTTATGGTATTATTATACATTAAAAAGAGAAATAATATATTTTCAGATAAGTTGAGGAAGGGGTTATACTATTGAATATTATACAGGTTTATGAAAACAAGAAGAAGTATCTGGACTTATTGTTATTAGCTGACGAACAGGAAGATATGATCGACAGGTATCTTGATAATGGGGATATGTTTGTGCTTGATGACAATGGAGTAAAGGCAGAATGTGTTGTTGTAAAATTGTCTGAGGATGAGTATGAACTGAAAAATATTGCTGTTGAACCTGATTTTCAAGGCAAAGGATACGGTAAAAAGCTTATTGATTTTTTGTTTGAACATTATACTGGCAAAATTATGTATGTTGGAACAGGTGACTGTCCGACGGCAATAGCATTTTATAGTAAATGCGGATTTAATGAATCGCACAGGATAGAAAATTTTTTCATTGATAATTATGATCATCCTATGTTTGAAGATGGTAAGCAACTTATTGATATGGTTTACCTAAAAAGAGAATGGTAATAAGTTAATAAATATTTTAAAAATGAAAAGTCACTCATATTGGGTGGCTGTTTTTTCTCTTGCTACTCTTTTAATGATATAGTATAATAAAAAGACAAGCTATGTTATAAAAAGTTTCATAACTCGTCATAACCTGTACCTTATCCACATAAAATTCAATAAGAATTATTGTAAATAAGGAGCAGTATTATGAAAATTAGAAAAAGTTATGTAGGCGTTGTTTTCACTTTAGTGGTCGGATATTTTCTGGTCTATTATGCAATGCACAGCATAGATGTATACGTGCCAGTGTCAACCCCACAGGCTAACGATAATTTTGTTATTGTACTTGATGCAGGGCACGGTGGTATGGATGGTGGCGGAACCAGCGTAAATGGTGCTCTTGAAAAAGATATAAATCTAAGTATTGTTTTTAAAGTCCGTGATATGTGTGAATCCTTTGGCTATAAGGTTGTTTTAACTCGCGATACCGATAAATCAATTCACGACGATGGTGTTAATGGTATTAGAAAGCAGAAATTATCTGATATGGATAATCGTCTTGCAATCTTTAACAAGTACGATAATTCAATAAATCTGTCAATCCATCAGAATTTATACACACAGCCTCAATATAATGGTGCACAAATGTTTTTTGCAAAATCAAATCCAGCAAATGAAAAGCTTGCAAGGATAATGAAGGATGAATTTGTTGCAAAGATTCAGCCAGATAATAAACGTGAAACAAAGGAAGTCGGCAAAGAACTATATCTTTGCTATTTCACAAAGAATCCTTCACTGATGATCGAATGTGGATTCCTTTCTAATCCTGAAGAAGCTGCAAAGCTTGAAACGGAGGAATATCAGAGTCAGGTAGCATTCACAATTTTCAGCGGAATTAATAAATTTTTAAGTTCAAATAAATAGTTTTATAAGGAGAACAAAATGGCTGGGAAAGTAAAAAGCGTTTATGTCTGTAATGAATGTGGCTATCAAAGTCCGAAATGGAACGGAAAATGCCATAATTGTGGTGCGTGGAACAGCTTTGAGGAAGAAACTACTGTACTTTCTTCTTCAAAATCTTCTGCTTCAAGAGCAATTGACGTTTCATCACAGATTATGGAGCTTTCTCAAGTTGATACACTCACAGATGATGTAAGATATTCAACAGGAGTAGGCGAACTCGACAGAGTACTAGGTGGCGGTCTTGTTAAAGGCAGCCTTGTACTTCTCGGTGGTGAGCCTGGTATAGGTAAATCAACGCTTCTTTTACAGATTTGCCAGTACTTCGGCAAGAATAACAGTATACTATATGTATCGGGAGAGGAATCTGCACGACAGATAAAGCTTCGTGCTGACAGGCTCGGTGTTACAACTGAAAATCTTTACATACTTGCACAGACTGATGCACAGTCAATCTGTGACGCTATTGTGAAGAATAAACCTGGCATTGTGATAATTGACTCAATCCAGACAATGAGCATTGCTGAAATATCATCAAGTCCGGGAAGTATTACGCAGGTTCGTGAATGCACAAATATGTTTATGAGAACAGCCAAATCTGAAGAAATACCTATGTTTATTGTCGGTCATGTTAATAAGGACGGCGCAATCGCAGGTCCAAAGGTAATGGAGCATATTGTTGATGCTGTTCTCTATTTTGAGGGACAGCGTAATATGAGCTACAGAATTCTCCGTGCTGTCAAGAATCGTTTTGGCTCAACAAACGAAATCGGTGTTTTTGAAATGGTGGATAACGGACTCGCAGAGGTTGAAAACCCATCATTAATGTTATTGTCAGGAAGACCACAGAATGTTTCAGGTAGTTGTGTTGCCTGTGTAATGGAAGGCTCACGTCCAATATTAGCTGAAGTTCAGGCACTTGTTACAAAAAGTGGTTTTACTACTCCGAGAAGGACGGCAACAGGTTTTGATTTCAATAGAATGGCAATAATAATTGCTGTTTTGGAAAAACGACTCGGCTTTTATTTTTCAGCACTTGATGTATATATCAATATTGTCGGTGGGCTCAGACTTGATGAACCAGCAGCTGATTTATCAATAGCCCTCGCTTTATATTCAAGCCTTACCGACAAGCCTGTTGACG
>JAEWZG010000106.1 GCA_023395435.1 Bacillota bacterium | reverse complement strand
TGCCCTTTGCAATTATAAAGTATTCAAGGAAAATAAACTTTTCTGCTTTATTAAGTTCAGCAAGAAGATTTTCAAAGAATTCTTCACCGGTTGCAAGAAATTTAGTTTCTGTGTTCTTGTAAACACTTCCAAGGGCAGTATTTGAAATATAAGAAAATTGTTTATATACTGAAACATCAATATCCTTTAGTTCTCTAAGTATTTCATCATTATTAGCATCTGTTTGTTCTTTCATCTGAGCAAATGAATCATATAGCTTTTTAATAATTCTTTTTGAAACTTTTTTTCTTCCGAATATGAGATATAATGGTGCTCCAAAAATAGGAAAGATAAGCATCGGAATAATCCATGCCATTTTAAATGTTGGGTTTGAGTCATCATTAATAATTGCAATAATTAAAAATAATGAGAGAATAACCATAAGGAAATAAAAATATATAAAAGAAGATGTAAAATACAGCATAGTGACAAAGAGAAGAGCAAGCTGTACTAAAATAAGATAGCAGGTAACGGCTAATCTGCTTGTTGTCGCCTTTAAGAGCTTTTTCATGATGTTTTAATTCCTTTATAAATTTCTATAGCTTTTGTATATATGTCAAGAAGAATTTCAGCAATTCCTTCTGCCCCTGATTTTGAAACACTTTTTCTTACCCGTTCACGGAAAGCTTCATAATCATCTTTCGATAGGTTTCGAAGATATATTATTTTATCATGCATTTCATTAGCATCTGAATAAATAAATCCGTTAACGCCATCATCAATTTGCGATTTGTTTGATTCATCATTAATGTATAATACAGGAAGTCCTGATGCCATTGCCTCAATCATTGAAATTGAGTGCATTTCAGTCATAGAAGCAGTAATATAAAAATTGCATGCGGCATAGTAATGAGGCAATTCAGCGTGAGGTATTTTTCCTGTGAAGATAACTTCTTTTTCAATTCCAAGTTTTTCAGCAAGTGCCTTAAGATTTTCTTCTTCAGGCCCTCCACCAAAAATAACAAGCTTTAGGTTGTCCTTTTCGGATACTGTTTCTTCCCAGTAAGTAAGCAAATTATCAATGCCTTTTTCTTGACCAAGTCTTCCACAGAAGCATCCGACAAAATCAGTATCCTTTATTCCATTATCTTTACGAAACTTTACAACCTTTTCCTTATCAATCATTTGTGGCTCAAAAATATCAAGTTCTGCTGAATTGGCAATTACAGAAACAGGAGTTTTTACGCCACAGCTTTTGAAAAATTCATCTACTTTTTTTGAAGGTCCAGTTATTGCAGTCGCTTTCTTCCCAAGCAGTCTAAAATAAATGTGAGAAGCATCTGTAACTATAGGAACAAATGGCTTCTTTGCAACATAATGGATGTAATCGTCATAAACAGTATGCAATGTATATACATATGGAATTTTCAATAGCTTTGCAATAAAAGCACCTGAAAGTCCAATGCCAAATTCGTTATGAATGTGAATAATATCTGGCTTGAATTTTTTAAGTATTCTTAATCGGGGGAGGCTAACAGGTGAAGATAGGCTGTAATTATATATCTTTTTAGCGGTTATAGCAGGACATCTTAAAACGCCTTTTTCAATATAATTTTTTCTTGACTTTGCATCGGCTGTTACTACAAGGACCTCATGTCCAAGCCTCTGCAGGCCGTCTGCCAATATTTTAACGTGTGTTGCTACACCATTAACATCGGGTAGATACGTTTCAGAAAATATCGCTATTCGCAAATTTAGGCCCCCTTATAACAATATAAAAACCTAACTAATAGTTTACACTATATAAAAAAAATAATCAACAAATTACATATATTTTTACAATTATTTTCTATTATATAAAAGTTTTATTCTAATAATTATGCTATAATTTGACACTGATAAGTGTATATGATAAAATTGAATTAATAAAAAAGCGAGGTGGAAGTGTATGGTATGTCCGAAATGTGCTGCTGTTATTGACGACGATTGTGAATCCTGTTATTCTTGTGGTATGGAATTCAAACATGCATTATCTGATGAAAATAAGCTACCCCAAACTCAAGAATCAAAGCAACCTAAAAAAGACCCTGCTGATAAAAAGAAGAAGTTGCTGAAAATTAATGATAAAAGGAAGAGAGTAATTCTTATTACCTTACTAGCACTTATATTATTGGCAACAATTTTAGTAGTGTTGTTATCATTATCAAAAAAATCTGGTGAAGCTATTGCTTTTAAAATGAGCAAGAAAATCGGACAAGATATTGTTAAGGTTGAAAAATCAGCTGGTGTCCACGTAAATACCTCATCAGCTTGCCCATCAATAAACAAGCCAGCCGACTTTGATTACATATATGAATCAAAAAAGAAAATAAACGTTGATGGAGTCAAAGTTCCGAAGTGGACAATCACTCTATATGCGACTGATTCCGATATAACAAAAATCTATTACAGGGATTATACCTCACAGAAAAAGCATTATAAAGGTGTAAAACTTAAGAAGAATGTTGAACTTGATGACTTAAAGGAATGTAATAGATTAAAGGATATACAGAAGGAAATTGATATCGATCCTGTAGCAATTACATTCTTTAATGATAAAACAAAAGAATATAGGTATATGTTCTATTATATTGATAAGGATAAAAATGAACAGAGGGTTGAGTATATTGTTACTATAAATGACAAGAATATTGTAACTGCCATCAAGCAGACTGATTTTTTAATAGAGAATAATAATATAAAATAACTCTTGACAAACCAGAAGAAATAATATACAATATATTCATAATCTTACAAGTTAATAATGTAATGCGTTGAAGAGGAATAGTATTTTCTGATGACAGTTTCAGAGAGCCGTTGTTTTCTGCGAAACGGCACTTCATCCGATTTGAACTCACCTCCGAGCAGTTAAACTGAACAATTATTTTAGTAGGTTTAAACGGATGTCCACCGATACAGGGAACAGCATTAATTGATGCAATGAGTGGTTGTAGTATTTTAATATTACAACAATTAGAGTGGTACCACGGAACTTTCAAGCTTCGTCTCTTATGTGAGATGAAGCTTTTTTTATTGCAGAAAATTAGCTGAAAAGGAAAACTATATTTTAAAAGAATGGGTGATCATAATGGAAAAACTCTGGTCAATCACAGTAGGAGATCTGTTGAGTAAAGTTGCAGAAGAATATCCTAATGATAATGCAATTACTTACACAGACAGGGACTATAAAAGAACCTGGAAGGAATTTAATGAAGAGGTTGAAAAGGTTGCAAAGAACTTTCTGAGAATTGGTGTCAGAAAAGGCGACCACGTCGCTATATGGGCAACAAACACACCTGAATGGTTGCTTACCTTATTTGCAACAACAAAAATTGGTGCAATTCTTGTAACAGTTAATACAAACTATAAAGTTTTCGAGCTTGAATATTTATTAAGGCAGTCTGATACTAAAGTTCTTGTTATGAATCAGGGTTTTAAGGATGTAAACTATATTCAGATTGTTAATGAACTTTGTCCGAAGCTTAAAGACAGTGAGCCGAATAATTACAGTGACGATTCTTTACCATTCCTCAAATCTGTGATTGTTGCAGGTGATGAAACACCTTCTGGCATGATGAATTTCAAAGAGCTTACACAGGATGTAAATGAAGAATATGACATGATGTTTAATGAAGTATCTAAATCTCTTGATCCACACGATGTTGTTAATATGCAGTACACATCTGGTACAACTGGCTTCCCGAAGGGAGTTATGCTTACACACTATAATATTGTCAATAATGGACGCTGTATAGGCGATAATATGAAATTTACTCATGAGGATAGACTTTGTATTGTTGTTCCTTTTTTCCATTGCTTTGGACTTGTACTTGCTATAATGGCTTGTCTTACACATGCAACATCAATGGTTCCTGTTGATTACTTCAGCCCTGTAAAAGTTCTTGATGCAATAACAAAGGAAAAATGCACAGCATTCCACGGTGTTCCGACAATGTTCATTGCATTACTTGAGCAGCCTACATTCAAGGATTATGATTTCAGTCATATGAGAACTGGCATAATGGCAGGATCACCTTGCCCTGTTAAGGTTATGACACAGGTTGTTGAGCAGATGAACATGAGAGAAATTACTATATGCTACGGCCAGACAGAGGCATCGCCAGTTTGTACACAGACTACAGTTGATGACAGTCTTGAACATCGTGTTTCAACTGTCGGAAGAGTTATGCAGGGGATTGAGGCAAAAATTGTTGACCCTGAAACTGGTGAAACTTGTCCGCCAAATGTCCCTGGGGAATTTTGTGCCCGTGGTTATAATATAATGAAGGGGTACTACAAAATGGAGGAAGCAACAAGTCAGGCTATTGACGAAGATGGCTGGTTGCATTCAGGAGACCTTGCAATTGTTGATGAAAACGGTTATTATAAGATTACAGGAAGAATTAAGGATATGATAATCCGTGGTGGTGAAAATATCTATCCTAAGGAAATTGAAGAGTTCCTCTACACAGTAGATAAAGTAAAGGATGTACAGGTTATTGGCGTACCAAGTAAAACCTACGGTGAAGAAGTAATGGCGTGTATTATTCTTAAAGATGGTGCAGAAATGACTGAACAGGAAGTCAAGGACCTTGTAAAAGCAAGTATGGCAAGGCATAAAGTTCCAAGCTTTGTTGCTTTTGTTGATTCTTTCCCTATGAACGCTGCTGGAAAGATAATGAAATATAAAATGCGTGAATGGGCTGTTGAGCATCTGAATCTTCAGGATGCAGCTTCCATAGTAACCGCATAATTGATAGAAAGGTCTGATAATATGAAATTTGCATTTTCAACTCTTGGATGTCCTGACTGGAACTTTAAAGAAATGATTTCGACAGCAAAGGATTTAGGCCTTGATGGTATTGAAATAAGAGGTATTGAGAATGAAGTCTTCGCTCCTTTTGCAAAGCCTTTTAGGGAAGAAAACCTTGATAAAACAAAAGAACTTATAAGTAAAAAGAATATGGAAATCTCAATGCTGGCAACTGGTGCTTGTGTTGGCGATTCAAGTCATATTGAATCGGTTTTTGGAGAAGCAATGGTTTATACTGACCTTGCAGCAAAGCTTGGAGTAAAATACATACGAGTTATGATTACAAACAAGCCATACCCGGAAAAATCTGATATTGGTGCTTCTGTTTATGCATATCAAAGAATATGTGATTATGCGGCAAAGAAGGGAATTATTCCTCTCATTGAAACAAACGGAATTCTCGCAGAGTCATCAGTAATGAAGGAATTTATAGAGTCTGTTGGCAGAACAAATTCTGGTGTCCTATGGGATATTCATCATCCATACAGGTATTTTAATGAAGATCCTGAAGAAACATATTCAAATATCGGCAAGTATGTAAAATATGTTCATATTAAGGATTCTGTTATGGAAAATGATAATGTAAAGTACAAAATTATCGGCAAGGGTGATGTTCCCGTTCTGAAATCACTTGAAATTCTTAAAGAGAATGGTTATGATTCTTATATTACTCTTGAATGGGTAAAAAGATGGTGTCCTGATCTAGAGGATGCTGGTATTGTTTTCTCTCACTTCTCAAATTTTATAAAATCTATCAAATAATTGCTACAGCACCTCGGAAGGGGTGCTGTATTTATTACAATTTATAAACAAATTTATCAGTATAATAACAAAGCCCTTATAGTAGTTGACATTAAAGAAAAAAATTGATATCATAATATATATGATTTTTTCAGGAGGTACTTATGGGCAATAATTTAAAGCTCTGTATGGGTTGTATGAGTCCGATGGATGATGATCCGAAATGCCCAGTATGTGGATATTACGATGGTACACCATACCTTCCGTCTTATCTTCCGCCAAAAACAATTTTAAATAATAGATATATAGTCGGAAAATTACTTCGTTATAACGGTGAAGGCGCAACCTACATCGGATATGATAATGTTACTAATAAAAAAGTTGAAGTCAGAGAGTTTTTTCCAGATACTCTTTGCACAAGGGTTCCAGGCAGTAATCTTATAAGTATTAATCCACGCAAGCTGGTTCAATATAAGAATCTAATGTCAGAGTTTTCAGAACTTCATAAATCGCTTATGAAAATGAGAACGCTTTCTCATATATGCTCAGTTTATGAAGTGTTTAATGAAAACAATTCGTCATATATTGTGTCTGAATTTGTTGAAGGTAAAACACTCAAGCATTACCTACAGGATAATTCGGGTGAGATTTCATGGCATGATGTCAAAAAGCTTTTTCCACCTATATTTACTACATTAAGCCTGCTTCATAATTCCGGAATTATTCATCGTGGCTTAAGCCTTGATACAATTTACTATACTAATACTGGTGATTTTAAAATTTCAGGTTTTTGCACAGCAGCAGCTAGGACTTCTAACTCGGATATTGCTCCTGAATTATTTGCTGGATTTGCAGCACCTGAACAGTATTCATCAGATAGCTGGCAGGGTACATGGACAGATGTTTACTCAATTTCAGCTATTCTATATAGATGCCTTTCAGGATGTATACCTACTGAATCTATCAGCAGAATAGGTAATGACAGCCTTGTTGAACCTTCTCAAATTAATAGCGGAATTCCAGAAAATGTATCAAATGTAATTACTAATGGCTTGAAGGTTAACCATAAAGCTCGTATTCAGACTATAACCGAGCTCGTTACCAGACTTTTTGACCAGACAAATTATTCCGAATCAAAACGCTCTGAAACATCTACAATTATTATTCCAAAACAATCAGTACAGCAAAAGAAGAATAACCTATCTGAAGATAAAGAGGCCAAAGTAAAGAGCTCAAGAATTTTCCTGTTTGTTATGGGTGCAACTTTGCTTTGTGCAATTTTAATTGTTATTTTTATTTTCGTTTTTCTTGGTGGGGAAAACGATAAAAATAATGAAAATGATTACAACAATCCTTCGGTTTCTGCTGATGTTTCTTCTGACGAAAGTTCGTCTGTTTTAACGTCATCATCTGTAGTTGATGTTTCGTCTGAGAATGACAAGCAAAAGGTTCTTTTACCTGACTTTGTTGGCTCAGTTTATGAGAACTTGAATGAATTCTACACTAAAAATCTGAAAATCATTCCTACATACGATTATAATGATAAGTATGAAAAGGGCATTATATATGAGCAGGATGTTGAAGCAAACAAAGAAGTTGACACAGGCTCAAAAATAAACGTTAAAGTTAGCAAAGGTCCGAAGAATGTTCAGATTCCTGAGTACGCAGGTTTAACTGATAAGGATTATGTAATCAAGCTTAACGAAGCAGGAATTAAATATAAAGTGCAGCCTATGGAATCTTCTGAGGTAGCGGCAGGATATGTTATTCAGCTTAGCAAATCGGGAACAATTGATGTTTCAAACAACGAAGAGCTTATTGTGTATGTTTCAGTTTCGCAAAATGGCATAAATTAATTTGCATAAAATCAAAGTAAAAGGTGTACATAGATATATGTACACCTTTTGTCAATGAGTAAGAAAACATTTACTACTCATATAATTCAATATAAAATTATTAAATTATATATATGATTTAATATGTAATGTATATTGGTATGGTTTATTAATAATTTACAACTAAACTGGCAGAATAATTATGTAAGTTTAGTTGTTATTATGTAGGTAGATGTATTTATTCATATTGACACTAAAATGTAAATGTGATAAAATTATAGAAATGAAAATTTAAAATTGCTTTACATAAATTGGAGGAATAATCATGGCTAAAACAATAGGTATTTTGACAAGTGGAGGAGATGCTCCAGGAATGAACGCTGCTATTCGTTCAGTTACAAGAGCAGCAATCAGAAAGGGCATGAAGGTAATCGGTATCCGTAGAGGTTACAACGGACTTATTCACGGCGATATGATTGAAATGAATGAGAGAAGTGTTTCTGATATTATTCAACGTGGTGGAACAATACTATACACAGCTAGATGCCCAGAATTTAGATATGCAGAAGGCGTAGAAAAAGCAAGACAGCGTTGTGTTGAAGCTGGTCTTGATGGAATCGTTGTCATCGGTGGTGATGGTTCTTTCAGAGGAGCTGCTGACCTTTCAAAGGCTGGTATTCCTTGCGTTGGATTACCTGGAACAATTGATAATGATATTTCTTGTACTGAATATACAATCGGTTATGATACAGCAATGAATACTGCTGTTGAAATGGTTGACAAGATTCGCGATACAGCACAGTCACATGACCGTTGCAGCGTTGTTGAAGTTATGGGTAGAAATGCTGGTTATATTGCAGTGAATACTGGTGTTGCTTGTGGTGCTACATCAGTAATAACAACTGAAGTTCCATATAGTATTGATGATATTATTGCTAAAATGATTGAAACAAGAAAAACAGGTAAACAGCATTTCATTGTTGTTGTTTCTGAAGGCATCGGCAATTCTGAACAGATTGCTAAGGAAATTGAAGAGAGAACAGGTATTGAATCAAGAGCGACAATTCTCGGACATGTTCAGCGTGGTGGTTCACCAACAGTACGTGACCGTGTTGCTGCCACACAGCTTGGCTATTATGCTGTTGAACTTCTTGAAAAGGGAATAGGCAACAGAGTAGTAGGAATTCAAGACAATAAGATTGTTGATTTTGATATTCAGGAAGCTTTATCAATGAAGAAGCAATTTGAATTTGATCTTTATAAGATTGCTGATGAAATATCATTCTAATTTTGGCTATTATATTTAATATTAGCATACAGAGTAGAAAATTGTGCGTAAAGTGTCAGATAGACGGGGAGTTGCTGTCTGAACGAAAATCTGGAAACGGATTGCGGTATAATTTTCGCATCCCGCTGAATGCATAAAAGGAGCCTTTCTTTTAATTACTCCATTATGCAAAACAGCAGATAGCGGTTTTGTATAATATTGTACAAGACCAGTACATAA
>JAEWZG010000083.1 GCA_023395435.1 Bacillota bacterium | reverse complement strand
AAGTATGTCACCATTGTGGGAAAGAATCCAGAACGGTGAGCTTCAGTTCAAATTATAAAACAAAGGAGATAATTACAGTGCTATACAGTGAAAAAGTAATGGACCATTTTGCTAATCCAAGAAATGTTGGTGAAATTGAAAATGCTGACGGTGTCGGCGAAGTTGGGAATGCGAAGTGCGGCGATATAATGAAAATGTACATCAAGGTTGATAATGGAATTATCACCGATGTAAAATTCAAGACATTTGGTTGTGGTGCAGCAGTTGCAACATCATCTATTGCAACAGAAATGATAATGGGAAAAACTATTGAAGATGCTTTGAAGGTAACAAACAAAGCTGTTATTGAGGCTCTTGATGATCTTCCACCATCAAAAATCCATTGCAGTGTTCTTGCTGAACAGGCTTTGAAGGCAACTATTTCCGATTACTATAAAAAGCAGGGTATCGACCCATTGCCAATAATAGGTCAAATTGGTGAGTGTGAAGCCTGTCATATGCACGATAACGTATAATTATTTACGCCACTTAAAAAAGTGGCGTATTTTGTACTCATATATAGTAATTGTTAACAAATTCACATATTATGTCTTGCAGAATGTTCATTTTGTGCTATAATAGATTATTATATGTTTTTAGGAGTGTTAGAATGACTGAAATGGATCTTTATAAAATCTGGTGTGATAATGCAACAGAAGACCCTGACCTTATAACTGAACTCAAAGCAATTGAAAATGATAACGAAGCAATTAAAGATAGATTCTATCGTGACCTTGAATTTGGTACTGGCGGACTTCGTGGAGTAATAGGCGCAGGTGCTTTTAGATTGAATATATACACAATTAGACGTGCAACACAGGGACTTGCTGACTATGTCAATGAGGCTTTCAATGACGGAAGCGTTGCTATTGCTTATGATTCAAGAATCAAATCAGATGTTTTTGCAAAAGAAGCCGCAAAGGTTCTCGCAGCAAACGGAATAAAAGTATATATTTATCCTGAGCTTATGCCAACACCAATGCTTTCATTCGCAGTAAGAAATTTAAAGTGTAATGCTGGTATTGTTGTAACAGCAAGCCATAACCCAGCTAAATATAATGGATATAAGGTTTACGGTTCTGATGGTTGCCAAATGACTTTGGAAGCTGCTGAAATCGTTCTCAATAAAATTAAAAGTGTTGAAATGTTCGGCGGAGCAAAGGTTGAAGATTTTGATACAGTTATAAATAGAGGTATGATTGAGTATATCGGTCAGGACGTAATTGACAATTATCTTACAAATGTTTTAAAGCAGGGTATCCATACAGATATTGTTGCTGAAAGCGGACTAAAGGTTGTTTACACTCCTCTTAATGGAACAGGTAACAAGCCAGTAAGAGCAATATTGAATAAAATCGGTATTAAAGATATAACAATCGTTCCAGAGCAGGAGCATCCTGATGGGAACTTCACAACTTGTCCATTCCCTAATCCTGAAATAACTGAGGCTCTTGACCTTGGCTTAAAATTATCAGCAAAAATCAACCCTGATCTTCTTCTTGCAACTGATCCTGACTGTGACCGTGTGGGAATTGCTGTTCCTTCAGAAAACGGATACGAATTAATCTCAGGTAATGAAGTCGGAGCTTTATTGCTTGAATATATTTGTGAGGAAAGATTAAAGCTTGGCACAATGCCAAAGAGACCTATTGCTATCAAGACAATAGTTTCAACAGACATTGTTAAGAGAATTGCAGAAGCTTACGGCGTTGAGGTTATAGAAGTTCTCACAGGCTTTAAGTTCATCGGTGAGCAGATTGGTTGGCTTGAGGAAAAAGGTGAGGAAGATCGCTATATATTCGGATTTGAAGAAAGCTACGGTTATCTTGCAGGAAGCTATGTAAGAGATAAGGATGCAGTTGTTGCATCAATGCTTATCTGTGAAATGGCTGCTTTCTATCGAACAAAGGGTATTTCACTCATACAAGCACGTGATAATATGTACAACAAGTATGGCGTATATCAGCATAGTCAGAAGAGCTTTACTTGCGAGGGTGCATCAGGTATGCAACGTATGGCTGAACTTATGAAGATGCTCCGAACAGAAACACCAATAGAAATCGGTGGACTCAAAGTTCTCACAGTCGATGACTATATAGCTGGTGAATCAACTGATACAGCAACAGGGAACAAGACAAAGCTAACACTTCCTAAGTCAGATGTATTGACATTCAAGCTTGAAAATAATGCTTCTGTTATTATACGTCCTTCAGGAACTGAGCCAAAGATAAAAGCTTATTACACAACAACTGCAAAGACTCATGATGAGGCAAAAGCAATTGAAAGAAAGCTTGAAGAAAGCTTTAAAAAGATATTAGGTTATTAATATTTAAATAAAAAGGAACGCCTTGTGCGTTCTTTTTTTAATTGACATAATTTTTAAGTTGTGCTATATTATGGTAGAAAGAGGGTGACATTATGAATAAAGAAAACAACAAGGAAAATCCTGCCTCAGAATCGACAAAAGACACAATTGAAAAGCTGTATAAAAAAGGTAAACTACGAAATTGTGTAATTGCAATAATCGGAGTACTGTTAGTTATATCTGGTATTGTTATATTTATACTTTATGAAAATGATGTTTTCTGTAAAGAAGAAAGGTTTACGGCTGAAAAACCAGTAATATATCTCTATCCAACCGAAAAAACTGATGTAAGCGTTAATTTAAAGCTTTATGGAAAGCTTACCTGTACATATCCTGAAATTAATAAAGGCTGGAATGTTATAGCATACCCTAATGGTAAGGTTATAAATAAATTCGACGGAAAAGAATACTCATACCTTTATTGGGAAGGTGAATCAAATACAAATTATGATATGTCAAAAGGCTTTGTAGTAAAAGGCGAGGATACTGCTAAGTTCCTTCAGGAAAAGCTCTCATATATGGGACTAACGCCAAGAGAATACAATGAGTTTATTGTGTATTGGCTCCCGCAGATGCAGAATAATAAATATAACCTAATTACCTTCCAGGGGAAGGCATATAAAGACTCAGCAAAGCTTGAAATAAGTCCTAAGCCAGATAGTATATTGAGAGTATTTATGGCATACAAGCCATTGAAAAAGCCAATCGACATTAAAGAGCAAAAGCTTGAAATTTTTGAGCGTAAAGGTTTTACTGTTGTTGAGTGGGGCGGTTGCGAAATTAAAAAATCTAAAGGAACGCCTTAAGCGTTCCTTTTTTTATGTAATAAATACCATAAAAAAATTATTTAAAAGTGTTGACAATAAAGGCTATATGTGATAAAATAAGTATCGTCGCAAACGACAGGAAAATAAAATATTTGTGGAGAGGTGTCCGAGCGGTTTAAGGAGCTGGTCTTGAAAACCAGTGATACCGAAAGGTACCGTGGGTTCGAATCCCACCCTCTCCGCCAAAA
>JAEWZG010000047.1 GCA_023395435.1 Bacillota bacterium | reverse complement strand
ATCTTTGTGTTGATTCTGATAACACTTTTTGTGACAAATTCCTTTTCGTCAAGATGACTGTCAGCAAGTTTTGTTGGAAGTGGTGTAACAAAATATCTCCAAATCAATGGTTCATTTGTGATCTTTGCTATTTTTTTCACAGGGATTTTTGAAAGATTGATTACATCAAAATGCTTATCTAAAAATCTCTCGCAATCTTCCCTTGATTGATTGTTTTCATAAAAAATATGAAAAGCATATAAATCCTTGTACTGTGGATAGATACCATATCCAGCAAACCCTCCCCCGAGGCCGTTGGAACGGTCGTGCATAACAGAAATGGATTTTACAATTCTTTCACCATTAATGTTTTTTCCTCTTTTTGATATTATTCCGGAAATTGCACATCCTGATGGTATTCTGATATCGCCTTCCCTTAACATACTGATCCTCCCCTAAATAAATAGAAATTCTGTTTTTAGATAAAAAAGACGCTCACCAATAATCAAGGAAATATAAATAATACTACCTTGACTATTAGTGAACGCCTTTGTTCTTTAATAAATATAACATATACAATTATTATTGTCAACATCTTAATGCATGTTAATTTTAACAAAATTGCAAATGTTTCGATATATATAATAGTTTATATTGATTTAACGTTCATTATCAGCTCGATTTTGCAATATGAATAAAAAAACTTGCAAATTTTTTTTGAAAAAGTATTGACAAAATTAATTTGACGGTATATACTGTTAATATACAGCAAGGGCGCTGTGAGTTTTAATACTCACAGTGCCTTTTTTAGTTTAATAATATGTAATGGAGGGTGAAAAAATGAGCAATGTTTCAGAAATCTTTGGAAGTCAGGTTTTTAATGATTCCACAATGAAAGCTCGTTTACCTAAAGAGACCTATAAGGCTCTAAAAAAGACAATCAATGAAGGTAAGATGCTTGACCTTTCACTTGCAAATGTTGTAGCAAATGCAATGAAGGACTGGGCAATCGAAAAAGGGGCTACTCACTACACTCACTGGTTCCAGCCATTGACTGGTATCACTGCAGAAAAGCATGACAGTTTCATTTCTCCAACTGCAGACGGTGAAGTAATAATGGAGTTCTCAGGAAAAGAACTTATTAAAGGTGAACCAGATGCTTCATCATTCCCATCAGGCGGACTTCGTGCAACATTTGAAGCAAGAGGATATACTGCTTGGGATCCAACTTCATTTGCATTCATTAAAGATGGAACACTTTGTATTCCTACAGCCTTCTGTTCATACGGTGGTGAGGCACTTGACAAAAAGACTCCACTACTTCGTTCAATGGAAGAAATAAATAAGCAAGCATTAAGAATTTTAAAATTATTCGGTAGTAATGCAACTAGAGTTACCACAACTGTTGGACCTGAACAAGAATACTTCCTTATAGATAAAACACTTTATGATCAGAGAAAAGACCTTATCTTTACAGGAAGAACACTTTTCGGTGCAAAGCCACCTAAAGGTCAGGAACTTGAAGATCATTACTTCGGACAGATTAAGCCAAGAGTTGCTGCTTTCATGAAAGAGCTTGATGAAGAATTATGGAAGCTTGGAATCCTTGCGAAAACAAAACATAACGAGGTTGCTCCTGCACAGCACGAGCTTGCTCCTATTTTCACAACAACAAATATTGCTACTGACCACAATCAGCTTACAATGGAAATGATGAAAAAAGTTGCATTAAGACACGGACTTGTATGCTTGCTTCATGAAAAGCCATTCGCTGGTGTAAACGGTTCAGGTAAGCATAATAACTGGTCGATTTCAACAAACACAGGGGTAAACCTCCTTGAGCCTGGAAAGACACCTGCTGAGAATGCACAGTTCCTATTATTCCTTTCAGCAGTAATCAAAGCTGTTGATGAGCATCAGGATTTACTCAGAATTTCTTGTGCTTCAGCTGGAAACGATCACAGACTAGGTGCGAACGAAGCACCACCTGCAATTATTTCAATGTTCCTCGGAAGTGAACTTGCTGACATTCTTAAAGCTATTGAAGACGGAGTTACATACTCTTCAAATCCTGCTGCTGATATGACACTTGGTGTTGATGTTCTTCCTAGCTTCCCAATAGATTCAACAGATAGAAACAGAACTTCACCATTTGCTTTCACAGGTAATAAGTTTGAATTCAGAATGCTTGGTTCAACTTTCTCAATTTCAGGACCAAATGTTGTTCTTAATACAATTGTTGCAGATACACTTTCTGAATTTGCTGATGAACTTGAAAAAGCTTCAGACTTTACAACAGAATTAAATGCATTAATTAAGAAAACTATTAAAGAACACAACAGAATTATTTCAAACGGCAATAACTATTCAGATGAATGGCCTGTTGAAGCTAAAAAACGTGGACTTTTAAATCTTAAAACAACTCCGGATGCTTTGCCTTATTTCATCAAAAAAGAGAATATTGAATTGTTTGAAAAACACAATGTATTCACTGAAAGTGAAATGAGATCAAGATATGAAATTCAACTTGAAAACTATTCAAAGACAATCAACATTGAGGCTCTCACTATGATTGATATGGCAAGAAAAGAAATTCTCCCTGCAGTGTCAGCTTACATCAAAGAGCTTGCTGATACAGCTAATCTTGCAAAGGCTGTTTCTTCAGATGTTGACTGCAGTTATGAATCACAGATGGTTAAAAAGCTTTCTTCACTAACTGGCTTGATGTTTAACAGAGTTAATACACTCGATGAAGCATTACTAAAAGTCAAAGATCTGTCAGATGTTCTTGAAGTAGCTCAGTACTATAGCAAAGTTGTTTTCATTGCAATGCAGGAATTACGTTCTGTTGCTGATGAAATAGAAACATATGTCGGCGAAAAGTATTGGCCGTTCCCAACTTATGGCGAGTTACTGTTTAACGTATAAACATTACTGCAATTCACCATTAAACGGATTTTTTTAATTACACAATGGGGTGTATCACAAAAAGGGATTTTTCCCTTAGCGTGATACGCCCCTATTTTATTGCATTAATTATTAAATATATTATAAGGAGTGGTATTATGGAAAAAGTACAAGAACTTATCACAAGTGAAGTATTCGGGATATGGTTCCTGATAGGTGCTGCATTAGTTTTCTTCATGCAATGTGGCTTTGCAATGGTTGAAACTGGCTTCACCAGAGCCAAGAATGCAGGAAACATTATAATGAAAAACCTAATGGATTTCTGCATTGGAACAGTAGTATTCATTTTTATCGGTTTTGGATTGCTCTGTGGTGAAAACACATTCTTCGGTCTTATCGGTAAGCCTGACCTCCAGATTTTCACAAACTGGGGAGAGTTCCCTTGGTCAAGCTTTATCTTCAACCTTGTGTTCTGCGCAACTGCTTCTACTATAGTCTCAGGTGCTATGGCTGAAAGAACAAAGTTCCTATCATATTGTATTTATTCAGCTGTTATTAGTGCAGTAATCTATCCAATTGAAGCTCACTGGATATGGGGCGGCGGTTGGCTATCTAAATTAGGCTTCATTGATTTTGCTGGTTCAACAGCTATACATATGGTTGGTGGTATCACAGCTTTAATCGGTGCTGCTATGGTTGGACCTCGTATCGGTAAATTCGGCAAGGACGGAAAGCCAAGAGCTATTCTTGGTCACTCATTGACACTTGGTGCACTCGGTGTATTTATCCTTTGGTTTGGTTGGTATGGATTCAATGGCGCTGCTGCTTCAAACGGAAGTTTCTTAGCTCAGATTTTTGCTACAACAACTATTGCTCCTGCAGTAGCTACTTGTACAACAATGATATTCACATGGTTAAAAAATGGCAAGCCAGACGTTTCTATGTCACTTAACGCATCACTTGCAGGACTTGTAGCAATTACTGCTCCATGTGCTGATGTTGACGCCCTCGGCTCAATTATTATCGGTTTGGTAGCCGGATTACTCGTAGTATTCGGAGTGTGGTTCCTTGATTATAAACTTAAAGTTGACGATCCAGTAGGTGCTGTTGCTGTTCACTTGTTCAATGGTGTCTGGGGCTCACTTGCTCTTGGCTTGTTTGCAACAGGAAAAGGTCAGAATAGAATAACAGGATTATTCTACGGTGGCGGATTCAAGCAACTTGGCTTACAGGCTTTAGGTGTAGTTTCTGTTGGAGCATGGACAGCTATTACGATGTTTATTGTATTCCTCGTAATTAAGAAGACAATAGGTCTTCGAGTTTCAAGGCAAGAAGAAATCGCTGGTCTTGATATTGAAGAACACGGACTTGTTTCAGCTTATGCTGACTTTATCTCTACTGTTGACCCAACAATTGACGATGTTGAAGAAATGGCACCAGTTGCTAAAGCTGTTCCAGTTGAAAAGGCTGTTGAGGTTGAAACATACGCTAAGCCTTCTTCAAGCAACGAAAATAAGATATCAAATATTGTTATTATCTGCAGACAGAGTAAGTTTGAGGTGCTAAAAGAAGCAATGAACCAGATTGGTATTACAGGTATGACGGTTACTAATGTTCTTGGCTGCGGAATGCAGAAAGGTAGTAAAGAATACTATCGTGGTGTCCCTGTAGAAGTAAATCTTATTCCAAAAGTTCAGGTTGAAATTGTAGTATGCAAGGTTCCTGTTTCAATAGTTATATCTGCTGCAAAATCGGCTTTATATACGGGCCACATCGGTGACGGAAAGATATTTGTTTACGATGTTGAAAATGTTGTTAAGGTCCGTACAGGCGAAGAGGGTTATGACGCTCTTCAAGATGAATAACACCCACCCCCCAACCCCATTTTATAAATATGTCTGGGACAGT
>JAEWZG010000027.1 GCA_023395435.1 Bacillota bacterium | reverse complement strand
GTGCCTTTGCTTCAATCTGACGTATTCTTTCACGTGTTACGTTGAACTGTTTTCCTACTTCTTCAAGTGTGCGTGAACGGCCATCTTCAAGCCCGAAGCGGAGTCTTAATACCTTTTCTTCTCTTTCTGTCAATGTTGATAAAACCTGATTTATCTGTTCCTTAAGGAGTATAAGTGATGCAGCTTCTGCCGGGGCAGGTGCATCTTCATCAGGAATAAAATCACCAAGGTGGCTGTCTTCCTCTTCACCGATAGGTGTTTCAAGTGAAACAGGGTCCTGAGCAATTCTCATGATTTCTCTTACTCTTTCGACCGGCATATTGAGCTCTTCAGCGATTTCATCAGGACTTGGATCGTGTCCGTTCTTGTGAAGAAGCTGACTTGAAACTTTTTTAACCTTTGTTATTGTTTCAACCATATGGACTGGAATACGGATTGTTCTTGCCTGGTCAGCGATTGCTCTTGTGATTGCCTGTCTTATCCACCATGTTGCATATGTTGAGAATTTAAAGCCTTTTGTATGGTCAAACTTTTCAACAGCCTTAATTAGTCCGAGGTTACCTTCCTGAATAAGATCAAGGAACGACATTCCTCTTCCTACATATCTTTTTGCAATAGAAACAACAAGTCTCAGGTTTGCTTCAGCAAGACGCTTTCTTGCAGCAGCAGCTACCTTTGGATCTGAGGAAGCCATTTGCTCTGCGAGCTTGATCTCATCTTCGGCAGAAAGTAAAGTAACGCGTCCAATTTCTTTCAGATAAATCTTAACTGGGTCATCAATAGAAATACCGTCAGTTGATAATGAAAGGTCAACTTCATCCTCAGCAGTACTCGTATCAATTGCAATGTCAATATCGTTGTCAATAGCAATATCATCGATTATTTCTATATTGTATGACGCACAATTATCATAGAAATTGTCCATCTGTTCAACATCATAATCAAGTTCTTCAAGAGTATCTGTTATTTCTTTTGTCGTGAGTCGGCCACTTCTTTTGCCTTGTTCCATCAGTGACTCAATGCTCATTTTTTTACCATAGCTCATTATATTTCCTCCATATGTTTATTGGTTAGTTATTTTTTATTTTTAAGATTATTGAAGAAGTCGAGAAAATCCTCATCGCTCATAACTTCATTTTTATCTTTAACATCAATATGCGACAACAGCACGTCAATATAATCATTTACTGTATCTTCTGTAATCAATATTTCGCGAAATTTAGCCAATATTTCGGATATTTTGCCCATTTCATCAGGTGAAAATTCACTGTTAAATATAGAAATACTAATATCAACAGAGTTTTCTATGTGGGAAACAAGGCTTTTATATACCTTTTTGTTGAAGCTTGTCACAAAATTGTCAGAATTTAATTTCCCCTTTATGTCAGAAAGCTTGTCCGGATGCAGAAAGAGAAATGCAATAATTCCCGCTTCGGCTTTTGCTTCCTTAGGGTATTTTGCTGCTTCTGGGTTAATATTATCCCTCTTTGAAGCAATTTGATTAGTAATATTGCGCCATTCTTTTTTATTCTGCGAATTCTGTCGTTTTCTGATGATGGAATTGACCTCATAAAGTATAGTTTGCTTTGAAATTCCCTGTTCGCTTGCCACACGGGATATGTAAACCTCACGCTCAACTGGCGAGATGATTTCCGACAGAACCTTTGTGACACGGCTTAAATATTCAACTCTTCCGACATCACTATCCATATCAAGACCGTTTTTGCACTTATTTATTTCAAAGACTATTGCACCCTCCGAATTATCAAGGAGCAACTTGAATCTTGTTGAACCGAATTTATTAATGAATTCATCAGGGTCCTTTGCGTCATTGATTTTAAGAATTTTTGTCTTAAGACCAACTTCCGAAAGGAGATTAATTGCACGGTAGGTTGCCTTCTGCCCAGCCTCGTCAGAATCATATGAAATTATAATTTCTTCGGCATATTGTGACATCAGTCGCGCCTGTTCTGGTGTCAGCGCCGTCCCCAAAGTTGCAACAACATTTGAAAAACCCGCTTGATTAACTGCTATTACATCCATATATCCTTCAGCAAGTATAAGGCTTTTTTCATTACTATCCTTAGCAAAATTAAGAGAAAAAAGATTTCTACTTTTTTTAAATACCGGAGTATCCGAGGAGTTTAAATACTTTGGTCCTTCGCCGTCAATAAGACGCCCACCAAAGGCAATCACATTCCCTCTTAAATCTATTATGGGGAAGATAACACGGTTTCGAAAGACGTCAAATACTCTTCCCGACTTTGAACGTCCACATAGCCCCGCTGTTACAAGCTCGTCCTGCTTGTAGCCCTCAGACTGCATATAGTTCGTGAGGGTTGTCCATTTATCCTCGGCAAAGCCAAGTCCGTATTTTTTTATTGTTTCGGGCGAAAGCCCCCTATTTATAAAGTACTCAAGACCTTTTCTTCCAACCGGACTTTTAAGTTGGTTGTAAAAGAATTTGGCGGCAGTTCTGTTAATCTCAAACACACGTTGTTTTATTTTTCCTGTTTTATCGTCAATCTGATCTTCGGGCATTGCAATATTAGCACGCTCAGCAAGATATTTTACTGCTTCAATATAGCTTAAATTCTCACTCTTCATTATGAAGGTTATTACATCGCCCCCAGCACCACATCCAAAGCAATAAAAGCTCTGATTATCAGTATAAATAGTACAAGACGGTGTTTTTTCAGAATGAAACGGACAAAGACAGACATAATTATGCCCACGTCGTTTTAAGTTCGTATAAGAGGACATTATGGTCTCAATGCTGTTTGCGCTTTTAAGCTGATATAAAAAATCTTCTGAAAGAACCATAATACACCTCCTATTTATTTTTAGTTTTATATGCGAAGTGGTTTGGGGGTGACCGCAAAGCCAACAATATTAAACTGTTAATTCCTAAAACTTTTTCTATCGCTTTTATATTCTTTAAATTTTATATTGATATATAGTTCTTCAGTTGCTGCAAGGAATGCTATGGTACACAACAGTAATAGTATTGATGATCTTACTGATATTATGATTATTACAGGAATACAAAATAATAAAAAGCCAGTAAGTTTGTTCATATATGTATGAATAAATCCAAGCTTATGAAACTTTATATATGCAACAATTAAAGACACTATTTTTATAATCAATATTACAAGCAAAAAGCATACAATAATTCTATTGATATTTATGATCGGAAAAATCTTATACGCTGCCACAGCAAAAAACATTACATCAGCAACTGAATCAAGTAATGCTCCTCTTTGTGATGTGCATTTAAACCGTCTTGCCAGAAATCCGTCAAGCATATCTGATAATCCTGCTAATATGTATATTACAACAAACATCAATGACAAAGGCTTTATAAAAATTAAAAGCACTGATAAGATTATTCTTGAAGTTGTCAGTAAATCGGGTATTCTGCATTTTATCATTTACTCCAACCCTTTGGGATAAATAAATCATTGAATAAGTTTATAGCATATCCATCTGTCATTCCAGCAACATAATCGCATACAGCCTGTTCCTTAGTAGATTTTTGCATGATGATTTTATATTCATCAGGCATTTTATCAGGGTTCTTATAAAAATAGTTATACAGCTTTTCAATCAATAACTTTGCCTTGTTTTCTTCAGCTTTTGCAATCGGATTTTTATATACATTATCATACATCCAGGAATGAAGCTCATCCTGTGCCTTCTGAACATTAGTATCCATTTTAATTTCAACTGGACCATTTGCAATAAGTGAAGATACCACAGTTGTAATTCTCTCTGATTTTGTTTTACCGAGAATTTTTACTGGGTATGATGGGAGCTGTTTTATCTGTATAATACCTGCTCTTATTGAATCCTCAATATCGTGATTTATATATGCTATTCTGTCAGCAAGGCGAACAATATATCCCTCTCTTGTTTTTGCCATTTGGTTTGTGTGACAGGCAATGCCGTTTCGCACTTCATATGTAAGGTTAAGTCCCTTGCCTTGCTTTTCAATATAATCAACGACACGCACACTTTGAAGATAATGCTTGAAGCCTGTGGGTGAAAGCTCATTGAGGATTGCTTCACCAGCGTGTCCGAATGGAGTATGCCCCAAATCGTGACCAAGTGCAATAGCTTCAGCCAGATCTTCATTAAGACGCAATGCCCTTGTAATTGTTCTTGCAATCTGTGCTACCTCAAGAGTATGTGTCATTCGAGTTCTATAATGATCACCTGTAGGTATAAGATAAACCTGTGTTTTATGTTTTAATCGCAGGAAGGCATTTGAGTGAATAATTCTATCACGGTCACGTTGATATTCTGTTCTTATCGGACATTTTGCTTGTGGGATACGTCGCCCTCTTGTCCGCATTGAAAGTGAAGCTTCTTTACTTAGTGTTGAAGCCTCAATCTGTTCGGTCTGTTCTCTCGGTGTCATATTATCCCCCAGTATGTTAGTTGTATTGTTTTCAGTTTTTCTGTGGCCGTTATCAAGCATTATTTATCTTCCTTTTTTGCTAAAAGTCTTTTTGACATTCCAACAAAATCGGGAATTTTCAAGTCAATAATTTTTGTATCAGTATAAACAAAAAGCTTAATGAATATCCTGAAAACTATTACGACGAAAAGTATAGCAGTTAATACTAAAATGCCTAATTTCAGACCATCAATAAGAATTCCCATATGATCTCCATTCACTATATAAGCATAAAAAAGCATTACATATATATATACAAAAAAAGAGTGCAAATACCTTTAATTTTCAAAAATTATTTTATGCAAAATCTGCAAATTTCTCTTCTGACTTATTTATATAGACTTTTCCATTCGTTATATCAATAATCTCATTGGAAAGCTCCTTCAAAAACTCGCTTTTGACAAGAAGCTTTATGGCCACATCGTCAGTAAATTCAGTTGATAATATCTTAACTTCATAATCAGGAAGAATGTAATTAATCTTCCCATAAAGATTATAGTCTGCAATTATCAGAAGCTCATGGCAGTTGCACATATTCATTACTCTTGCGGCGTCAACAGCAATCTTACAGCCGTGAGAATATGCTCTTACAAGTCCGCCACCGCCAAGAAGTATCCCACCAAAATAACGTGTCACAACTACACAGACATCGGTCAAACCTTCTTTCTGAAGAATATCAAGGACAGGAACGCCGGCAGTACCCTGTGGCTCACCATCATCTGAATATCGGGTGATGTTATCCTGTCTTAAAATATATGCATACACGTTGTGAGTAGCCTTCCTGTGCATAGCTTTTATTGAATTAATGAACTCTACAGCCTCGTCATTTGTCTTGACTGGTGCTATATAACCGATAAATTCAGATTTTTTCTCAACAAAACTGGCCTCAGCTTTTTCATAAATCGTTTTATATCCCATTTCAACCTCATACTTTACTAAATTGGTATACAAATATTATTATATCACTTTTTTTCGATTAATGCAAAAAATCCGGAATTAAAAATTAATTCCGGATTAGCTCTTATAAGAAAATTACTTACTAAGATTGAAACGCTTGTTGAATCTGTCAACACGTCCGCCTGTATCAATAAGCTTCTGCTTACCTGTGAAGAATGGATGACATTTTGAGCAAATTTCAACTTTAATGTCCTTCTTTGTTGAGCGAGTATTGATTACTTCGCCACAAGCACATGTGATAGTAGTATCTTCATATTTTGGATGAATTCCCTCTTTCACTATCTTTCACCTCTTTCTAAAGTTATTATGATACACATAGTAGCCCATCATAATTACCTTCAGACAGTAGTACTATGGAAAAATCATTAACGCTT
>JAEWZG010000017.1 GCA_023395435.1 Bacillota bacterium | reverse complement strand
TAAATACTGCGACTATCAGGTGCTTGAAAAACCGAACGCTTCCAAAGTACATTTAATCACTCCAAAGTTTATAGAAGATTAAGAATTGAGATAGTACAATAATACATATTAATAATACCTTAACAATTTTTTTTTGTCAAGCAAATAGCCATAAAACAATATAAAAACAGGAATATTTGTACAAAGTTTACAACTTGTCAATACGGTTTATGGTGTTTTCTAATTCTTCCTCAAGACAGGCATAAAACATAGTGAAAAGTATATCAACAGCGCCAAGAAGAAACATATTTTTGTTTTTAATCTCTGAAAGTTCAGGGATACGAGTGAAGATAAATGCCTTATACCAGTCAGAGTTATAAGGTGGAACAGTTTTTTTTGCCTTGACAAGCTTCTTGATTTCATCATAGCTTTCAGGGATAGTGTCAAGATAATTTCTTGCCCCTTTTGAGACAACATTATCATAAATTGCTTTAAGCTGGTCATCGGTAAGTGCTTGATTGTTGATTGAGAGATTTTTAAGAACAGGAATTCTTATAGCAAAGCTGTATACGATAAGAGAAAGAACATTGTTGTATTCAGGTGAATTCATTTCACTGCACTTTTCTGCGTTGATACGGAGTCCAAGCTCCTGAAGGGAGTCAATATTAGTAAGGTTATTTAAAACAACTTTAAGAACATCCTTTATGTTGCAATTATAAAAATCGTCTTCCGCAAGTGAATAAATATATTTAATTGAATTATAAAGGCTTACTCCGCTCTTTACAATAACATCAGAAATTATCGAAACTGCAGCGCGCTCACTTTGAAATTCCATAATATTCTCCTTGTTAATTAAGATAAAACAATTATATTACAAAAGGGGTAAAAGTTCAATTGTTTTTCAAAAAAACTAATATATAAATATGCGTTATACTGCATTATTACAAATATTTCAAAACCACTTTCTTTTTCGATAAAAATGTATTATAATAGTATTACTTAATTTTTCTTGAGAAGGGATATTAGTATGAATATATTAATAGTCGGTTGTGGTAAAGTTGGATCAAACCTTGCCTCAGTTTTAACAAAACAAGGGCATGATGTTTCTATTATAGACAGGAATGAAGAGAGTTTTGACCTGCTCCCTAATGATTTTAATGGGTTCACTACAGTCGGCGTTCCAATTGATCTTGATGTTCTTAAAAAAGCTGGGATAGAGAGCTGTGATGCTGTTGCAGCAGTAACACCAAATGACAATATTAATATTATGGTATGTGAAGTTGCAAAAGAGTTTTTTAATATACAGAATGTTTTTGTAAGAATATATGACCCAAATAGAGAAGAAGTTTTTTCAAGACTCGGAATGTACACAATATGTCCAACAAACCTTACAGTATCAGCAATATGCTCTGTGTTAAACCACAATACTTTGTGCAAGACAATTCATATTGGCACAAGAACGCTCACATTCTCTAAAATGGATGTTCCAAAGTCATTTATCGGGCTTAAGGTTAATGAAATCAACTATGAAGAGAATGAAGTTCTTTATGCTATTGAGCGTGATGGTGACTTAAGACTTGTCGGTCTTGATAATATTGAACTTCAAAAAGATGATAAACTTGTATTTTCGAAAATTGTTGATTAGCTTTTTATAGGAGGGCATATGAGAGTAACAATTGTTGGTGGCGGAAAAGTCGGATATTATCTTGTAAAAACTCTTATTGAGCATGGATATGAACCGACAATAATAGAAATTGATAAAAAGACCTGCTCGATGATAGCAAATGAACTTGATATACCTGTTATTTGTGGTGATGGAACAAGTGTTGAAGTTCTTGAGGCAGCTGGAGTTGCACATACTGATGCAGTTATTGCAGTTTCTGGTCAGGATGAGGACAACCTCGTAGCCTGTCAGCTTGCTAAGAGAATATTTAACGTTGAAAAAACTGTAGTGAAGGTTAACAATCCGAGGAATTCGCAGGTTATGAAAAAACTCGGTGTTGATAACGTTATCAGTTCCACAGATAGAATAGTAGAAATGTTTGAGCGTGAGGTTGACACATCAAAAATCAAGGAACTTATTTCACTTAATCATGGAACAAGTTCTATAGCACAAATTGAGCTCCCAGATAACTATAAATTCAACGGAACGACTCTTCAGGAGCTTAAGCTGCCTGATAGCATAAATATTATTTCAATAGAAAGAGATCAGGAACTTATTGTTCCTCGTGGTAACACTGAGCTCAGAAGTAATGATACGCTGCTTGTACTTTCTAACAATATTTCAACTGCTAAGATTCAGGCAATATTAAAGATTAAATAATTCTATCAGGAAGGATATGAAGATGGATTTGGTATATACTCTCGGAGTAGACGTAGGTTCAACAACAGTCAAAACAGTAATATTAAAAGAAGACGATATAATTTACACAAAATATGAGCGTCACTTTTCAAAGGTGCGTGAAACTGTTATTGAGCAATTAAAACTTATTGCAGAGCAATATCCTGATGATCAGTTTAAAATATGTATTACAGGTTCAGCAGGACTTGGTATAGCTAATAGTGCAAATCTCCCATTCGTGCAGGAGGTTTATTCCGCATACATAGCTGTAAATAAAACTTATTCTGATGCTGATGTTGTTATTGAGCTTGGCGGTGAGGATGCTAAAATCATCTTCCTGACTGGTGGCGTTGAACAGAGAATGAACGGCTCCTGTGCTGGTGGTACAGGTGCTTTTATTGACCAGATGGCAACCTTGCTTGGAATTACACCAACTCAGCTTGATGAGCTTTCTCTCAAAGCTGAAAAAATATATCCTATTGCTTCCCGTTGTGGCGTTTTTGCAAAAAGTGATATTCAGCCGCTTCTAAATCAGGGAGCAAAAAAAGAAGATGTCGCAGCTTCAATATATCAAGCTGTTGTTGACCAGACAGTTTCCGGACTTGCACAGGGACGTGAAATTCAAGGCAAGGTATTGTTCCTTGGTGGACCATTATCCTTCTTAAAAGGGCTTGGAAATGCATTTGTAAAAACCCTTGGTTTATCTGAGGAAAATGCAATCTTCCCGGAACTTGCACCTTGCTTCATGGCATATGGTTGCGCTCTTCATGCTGAAAACATTTCAGAGCCTGAAACTATCGAGAATATATGTGACAAGATAATTTCAGCCAAAATAGTAGAAACCATTTCACACGGAAAACACCTTTTTGATTCAAAGGAAGAATACCATAAGTTTGTTGATCGTCATGCAAAGTTTGACCTCAAATACGAGGATATTCAGACCTATAAAGGCGATGCTTATCTTGGAATAGATGCAGGTTCGACCACAACAAAGCTTGTGCTTATAACTCCTGACGGAAAGTTGTTGTATAATCACTATTGTTCAAATAGGGGACAGCCTTTAGATATAATTTCAAAGAAATTAAGGGATATTTATGAGCTTGCAGGGGACAGAGTTAACATCCTCTCAGGTGCAGTAACAGGATATGGCGAAGATATGATAAAAGCGGGACTTCGTCTTGACTTTGGAATTGTTGAAACTGTTGCTCACTATACTGCCGCTTCATACTTCTGTCCGGATGTAGATTTTATTATGGACATTGGCGGACAGGACATAAAGTGCTTTAAAATTAAGAACAAGGCAATCGACAGCATTATGCTTAACGAGGCTTGTTCATCTGGATGTGGTTCATTCATACAGACATTTTCACTTGCACTTGGATATGATATTGCGGATTTTGCAAAACTCGGACTTTATGCAAAGAACCCTGTTGACTTAGGTTCAAGGTGCACTGTATTTATGAACTCATCTGTTAAGCAAGCACAGAAGGACGGTGCTTCTGTTGAAGATATTTCAGCTGGACTGTCAGGAAGTATTATTAAGAACGCTATATATAAGGTTATCCGTGCAAAGAGCGTTGAAGAACTCGGAAAGAATATCGTTGTTCAGGGTGGAACCTTCCTTAACGATGCGGTTTTGCGTTCATTTGAGCTTGAACTAGGCAGAAACGTTATCCGTCCGGCAATCGCAGGATTAATGGGCGCATTCGGTTGTGCTCTTTATGCAAAAGAACACACAAAAAAAGGCATAACATCAAATATTATCACAAGTAAAGAGCTTGACGAATTTTCATATACATCAACAGCCGGTCAGTGTAAGGGCTGTACAGCAAATTGTAGCCTTACAGTACTTAAATTCAATGATGGTCACAGATTTATTTCAGGAAACCGTTGTGAAAAGGGTGCCGGTATCAAGAATTCGACTCTTGATCTAAATCTTTATGAATACAAGTATAAGAAGATTCTTGCAATAAATGATACTAAACCTGAAAAGCTAAGAGCAAAGGTTGGAATTCCTTTAGTACTCAGCTACTATGACTTGTTGCCTTTGTTTAATTCATTTTTCACAGAGCTTGGCTTTGAGGTTGTGTTGTCAGACGAATCTTCAAGGGATATTTATTACAAAGGTCAGCATACAATTCCGTCTGATACAGTATGCTACCCTGCAAAGCTTGTTCATGGTCATATTGAAACTTTATTTGAAAAGAATGTTGATTTTATATTCTATCCTTGTATGAGCTATAATATCGATGAGGGACAAAGTGATAATCACTTTAATTGCCCTGTTGTTGCATACTATCCAGAGCTTTTGAAGGCTAATATAAAAAAGCTTAATGATGATAATTTCATTACACCTTATATCGATCTTAACAGAAGAAAACACGTTGTTAGGGAGCTTGTTGCATCACTTAAGAAATACGGTGTTTCAAAATCTGCTGTGACAACTGCCCTTGATAATGCTTTTGAGGTTTACGATAAGTATCAGAAGGATATTGAAGAAAAGGCTCAAGAGATTATTGCAAAAGCAAGAGAAGAAGGAAGAAAAATTATTGTTCTTGCTGGTCGTCCGTATCATATAGATCCTGAAATAAATCACGGTATCCACAAGCTGATTTCTTCGCTTGGAATGGCTGTTATTACTGAAGACAGCGTTTCGCCACTTGCTGACAATCAAAAGCTTGACATTTTAAATCAATGGACATATCATTCAAGATTATATAGAGCAGCAAATTACGTTATAGAAAATACTGATATGCAGATGGTACAGCTTGTTTCATTCGGTTGCGGAATTGATGCTATTACAACAGATGAATTAAGAGCAATACTTGAGCAGAACGGAAAACTATACACTCAGCTCAAAATAGATGAGATTAATAATCTTGGTGCGGCAAAGATAAGGCTAAGAAGCCTTGTTGCAGCAATGGATAAGAAGGAGGAAGAAAATGTCGCAGCCAGATAGTAACCCAGCAATGTCTTCATCACGAGTAAAAGCTTCACGTTTTACTGATGATATGAAGGCAACACACACAATACTTGTACCCGACATGCTTCCTATTCATTTCAGTCTTATTCTTTCTGTTTTCAGACAGTATGGATATAAAATGGAGCTGCTTAAGACATCAACAAAAAATGTTATTGATGAAGGGCTAAAAAATGTCCACAATGATACTTGCTACCCAGCACTATTAGTTATCGGTCAGTTTATGGAGGCTTTAAAAAGCGGAAGATATGATGTTAACAAAACTGCCCTTATGATTACGCAGACTGGTGGCGGTTGCAGAGCATCAAACTATATTCACCTTCTGAGAAAAACTCTTAGCGCAGAGTATCCGCAGGTTCCTGTTATTTCACTTAACTTCAGTGGGCTTGAAAAAGGCCATGCTATGCCTATTACTGTTCCTATTGCATTAAAGCTTATCTTTGCTGTATTATACGGCGATATGTTAATGCTTTTATATAATCAGTGCAAGCCTTATGAGCTTGTTCAGGGTGCAACAGATAAAGTTCTCGAAAAGTGGGAAAATATTCTTAACGACAAGATAGCTAGAAATAAATTCCTGTCAATCAAGAAAACCTATCTTGCGATTCTTGATGATTTTGCAAAGATAGAACGTTCAAAGTATAAGAAACCTCGAGTAGGAATTGTCGGTGAGATTTACGTAAAATACTCACCACTTGCAAACAACCATCTTGAGGAATTCCTTATTTCAGAAGGCTGTGAGCCTGTTGTTCCTGGACTTCTCGACTTTGTTCTTTATTGTGCTATTAATACTGTAAATGATGGGAAGTTGTATGACTTTAAGAATAAGGCAACACTTTTCAATAAAATCGGTTATGATGTTCTTTATAAAAAGCAAAAGCAGATGATAAAGGTTATAAAGGAGCACGGAGTATTTACACCTCCCCATAATTTTGAAACCTTACGTCATGATGCTGATAAATACATCCATCAGGGCGTGAAAATGGGCGAAGGCTGGCTTATTACTGCAGAAATGGCTGCACTTGCACAGACTGGCACAGAAAACATAATCTGCACACAGCCATTCGGATGTCTCCCGAACCATATTGTTGCAAAGGGTATGGCAAGACGTATTAAGGAATCCTTCCCTGATGCTAATATTGTTGCTATTGACTATGATCCAGGTGCAACAAAAGTAAATCAGGAAAATCGAATTAAGCTTATGCTTGCAAATATTAAGAAGTAATCAATAAGGGTAAATTATGCAGAACACTAAAACCAATGCAATGAGAATACTTGATTCATCAAAACTTGAATATGAAGTTCATTTTTATGAGTCTGGCGATTCAATCGACGGGATATCCGTTGCCCATAAGCTCGGTCAGGATGTGAACCGTGTTTTCAAGACGCTTGTTACAAAAGGCAAGTCGACTTATTTTGTGTTTGTAATTCCTGTTGTTGAAGAGCTTGATCTTAAGAAAGCCGCAAAATCAGTATCAGAAAAAAGCGTTGAAATGATTCAAGTCAAGGATATAAACAAAGTAACAGGATATATCCGTGGCGGATGCAGCCCTGTAGGAATGAAAAAGCTTTTTAAAACTGTGATTAACTCCACAGCACTTGATTTTGATAAAATTATCTTTAGCGGTGGCAAAATTGGTGCACAGATTGAAATGTCACCAAAGGAGCTTGCAACACTCATAGGTGCAGACTTTGAAACAATAACAGCATAGGGAAAGAAACAAAACAACCCCTTCTGACATATACTGTCTGAAGGGGTGATTTTTATGCTTCCAGCTTTTTTGCTTGTCATTGCGGTGTGCATTGATGCTTTTGCAACATCAATTTCATATGGAATTGGTAAAATAAAAATTCCTTTCGCTTCAGCACTTATAATAAGCGTTACAGGAACAGTCTTTCTTGCATGTTCGCTTTTTTTCGCAAGGATACTCTCGGAGTTTATTAATCCACAGGTATGCATAATAGTAAGCGTAACTTTACTGATCACTCTTGGAGTGATTAACATTTTTCAGAACACAATAAAATCATATCTGAAAAAACATAAGGGCAGGAAGAATGTTAGTTTTTCGCTCTTTGATGTTTCCTTTGTGATAGATATTATTCTCGATGATACAAAAGCTGATGCTGATAATTCAAAACATCTTTCATCAAGCGAAGCGTTTGCCCTAGCTATAGCTTTGTCAATAGATTCACTTGCGACAGGCTTTTCTGCAGGACTTTCTATACAGAGCGTTTGGATACCGATAGCTTTAAGTTTTGTGATTGGCTTGCTTGCAATAACAGTGGGGTGCATGATAGGACAGCGAATATCACGTAAAACCAGCATTAATCTGTCATGGATAAGTGGAGCAATATTGATAGTACTTGCTGTATTAAAACTACTGTGGAACTAATGTCAAACAAACATTCATCCAATGTTGACAATGCAATATTGATGTGATATATTTAACTCATTATAAGAAAAAGGGAAGTCATAAAATGGATACTAAAAATAAAGTCCTTGAATATCTTGAAAGCAATAAAGGCACTAGTGTTTCAGGTGGAAAGATAGCAGATAAGCTCGGAGTAACAAGAAGTGCAGTATGGAAGGCAATTAAAAGCTTACAGGATGAGGGCTATAGCATTACAGCTGTAACAAACAAGGGTTATTGCCTTAGCGAAAAAAATGATATAATTTCAGCTGAAAGTATAAAGCCATATCTTAATAAAAAGACAAAGAATATGGATGTTCAGGTTTTTAAGATAATTGATTCTACAAGTAACTACGCAAAAAAGCTCGCGCAGGAAGGTGCTCCTGAGGGTACTGTAATTATTTCCGAGGAGCAGACTCAGGGACGTGGTAGAATGGGGCGAGAATTTTACTCACCATCATCAACAGGAATTTATATGAGTATTATCCTGCGACCAAAAATGTCGGTTGAGGATTCGCTATTAATAACAACAAGTGTTGCTGTGGCAGTTGCAAAGGCTATTGAAAAGATTGCATATATTGACACACAGATTAAGTGGGTGAATGATATATATTTCAATGGCAAAAAGCTGTGCGGAATTCTCACGGAAGCCTCACTTGATTTTGAAAGTGGTGGGCTTGAATATGCGGTAGTAGGTATTGGAATAAATGTTTCAACAGTTCAGGACAGCTTCCCCGCTTCGATTCGGAAAACGGTAACGTCTATATTCCCGAATAAGAGCCCCCGCCCGGTGAGAAGTATTCTTATCGGCGAAATACTTAACAACATAGCAGAGTGCTGTGATAATATTACCGATAAGTCATATCTTGATGAATACCGAAAACGCTCCTTCCTGATTGGAAAGAGCATAGTAGTAATAAACAATGAAACAAGAACAAATGCAAGAGCAATAGAAATTGATGATAAGGCAAGACTTATTGTGAGATTTGAGGACGGAAAAACTCAAGCACTTAATTCAGGGGAAGTAAGTGTCAGAGCAAAATAAATACTAAAGTGATAAAAAAATCAGCTTGAGAAGAAGTAAATAATCTCAAGCTTTTTTATTATAAATATTGAATTATTCAATATCAATACTTCCTGATATAGTTTTAAGATATCCTTCAGACAGTTCTTTCACCATGCACCATTCAGCGTTCTTTTCTTTGTCATTTATGTGATATACATCATATTTGTATGTAGGAATAAACCCAAATTTGGAATAATATTCAGGATTGCCACATAAAAAAACGGCTTTATATCCCATATTAACCGCTAAGTTGCAGGCTCGATTAATCAATGCTGAACCGACACCTTGCTTAAAATAATCTGGGTGCACTGAAATTGGCGAAAGCAAAAGCTGTGTTTCAACTTTTTTACCACAATTTATCTGCATATTATACAATACAATTTGTCCAATAATTTTGTTATTGTCTTCTGCTACTAATGATAATTCAGGAATAAAGCTATCTCTTTCTCTGATATCATTCAAGTAATCAGCTTCAGAGCCATCTGAATAATCTGTGGTGGCAAAGGCATTCTTAACAATATGGTATACTTCTTTATAATCTTTTGGTGTTTCCTGTCTGATAATCATGTGATCAATCCTCACAAAATATTCTTATATGTTAATCATCTAATATTAACATATGCTGTTATGGCAGTCAACAGCAAATACATTAGAAAGATGTTAAGCGGGAAAGAATGAAAATAAAAATCCCCTGAGGAATTATCCTCAGGGGATTGATTTTATATCTTTAATTATGCAAGTTCAGCAAAGTATTTGATTGTTCTAACCATCTGTGATGTGTAAGAATTCTCATTATCATACCATGAAACAACTTGTACTTGGTAAAGATCTTCAGCAATTTCAGCAACCATTGTCTGTGTTGCATCAAAGAGTGAACCGTATTTCATTCCGATAACGTCAGAAGAAACGATTGGATCTTCGTTGTAACCGAATGATGCAGAAGCAGCAGCCTTCATAGCAGCATTGATAGATTCTTTTGTTACGTTTTTACCCTTTACAACAGCTGTAAGGATTGTTGTTGAACCAGTTGGAACTGGAACTCTCTGTGCAGAACCAATGAGCTTGCCATTCAATTCAGGAATTACAAGACCGATAGCCTTAGCAGCACCTGTTGAGTTAGGAACGATGTTAGCAGCACCAGCACGAGCTCTTCTCAAGTCACCATTACGGTGTGGACCATCAAGAATCATCTGATCGCCTGTGTAAGCGTGGATTGTTGCCATGATACCGCTCTGGATTGGAGCAAAATCATTAAGTGTCTTAGCCATTGGAGCTAAGCAGTTTGTTGTGCATGAAGCAGCTGAGATGATTGTATCATCTTTTGTGAGTTCTTTTTCATTAACACTGAATACTACTGTTGGAAGGTCATTGCCAGCAGGAGCTGAAATAACAACTTTCTTTGCACCAGCATCAATGTGAGCTTGTGATTTAGCTTTTGAGCAGTAGAAACCTGTGCACTCAAGAACAACGTCTACGCCGATTTTTCCCCAAGGAAGATCCTTAGCATCTTTCATAGCATAGATAGTAATCTTCTTGCCGTCAACAGTGATTGAATCTTCGCCAGCTTCTACAGTGTGAAGACCTTCACCCATTCTTCCACAGTAACCACCCTGTGCTGTATCATACTTAAGAAGATGAGCAAGCATTTTTGGGTCTGTAAGATCGTTGATAGCAACTATTTCGTAACCTTCTGCACCAAACATCTGTCTGAATGCAAGACGTCCAATACGTCCAAAACCATTAATTGCAACTTTAACTGCCATAATTAATAATCCTCCTAAAAAAATTCTACATTTATTTTAACTCAATTTGGACTTTTTTGCAAGCACTTTGATAAAAAATTAACTTATTTTTGACAATTTTATTATGCTTACAAAAAAGTACAATACAGATGTATATTATATGTACATTTTTATTATATATTACTTCCACAAATAATTATTTGTTTTATTTAACTTTTTAACAAAAAACAGTCGGTTATGCAAAATATTATAGACTTTATATTATCTTTGTATTATAATTTACTAAAAGGTTATACCAATATAAAAAAGGAAGAGAGTGCAACTGTACTTGATGGATAATAGCAAACTAAATTTAATATCAAATTTATATTCTGATACATTATTACCTGTACTAATTACCGATGAAAACCTCAAGGTTATATGGTCAAATGATAGTAGCTTGCTTGAAAAACTGGGTAATACTGATTTATCAGAAATTTTTATTTTTGACAATGAAGAAAGTTCATTAACGCTTTCAGTTAAAATCAATAAAGAAATTCATAATGTTGGTATTTTTAACGTGAAGGAAAACAATAAAACTGAAGGATATGTTATAAAATTCTTATCTGTTTATGACAGTAAGAGATTGTTTTGTAATGAAAGATATCTTAATTCACAGATGTTGTTCTTCTCAATGCTGAGGAATAATATTTCAGGAATTGTCAGCATTTCTTCAATGCTTCAAAGTTCACTTGAATCAAAAGAAATGTATGATGAGCTAGGCTATCTCAATATTCAGATGAATTATTGCTATAAAATTCTTGCAGAAACAGTAAATCCATCGGAAATGTCAAAATATTTTTTAAATATTTTCAATATTAAAAAACTTGATTTAGGTCAGTATCTTACAAAAATAACTGATTATGTAATTAATATAATCCGAGATCCTAATATAAATATAACATGCAAATGTGAAGACAATGTATTTATTAATATAGATAGCGATCGATTCTTAGTTGCGATAATGAATATTATCATCAATTCAATTCAATATAATATTTCTGAATTAAAAGAAATAAAAGTTTCATTAAAAAAATCAGATGAATATGCTTCTATCAGTATTTCTGATAACGGAATTGGTATTCCAAAGGATGTTATTGAACAAATGCTTAAAATCATTGAAAACAACGATATTATTGTTGACCAGAGCATTAAAACTGGTAAGGGTTATGCTGGAGGTTATGATGTTATATCAAAATTTTGCAAAGCTTTTGGCGGTAAAATTCTTATATCTTCAAAGGAAGATGAAGGAACAACAGTAATGTTAAGAATACCTCTTGCAAACAATGACAGCTATCCTGAACACCTGCAGTCAGAAACATCAGATTACTTGATAAACCGTTTTTCAAATGTATATCTGCTTGTTTCAAAGGCATGCCAAATAAAATATATATAGAAAATAATTATTTGTTTTTGCCTGTTGCTTTTTTTGACGAAAAATAGTACAATAAGAAATAGTTTGTTAACGAGAATTTTTGTTAAAAGAATAATCGCGGTACTATATGGGTGTCGTTGAAAGGAATGTATTTATGTCAACCAAGTATGTATTTGTCACAGGTGGAGTAGTTTCAGGACTTGGAAAAGGAATAACTGCTGCT
>JAEWZG010000105.1 GCA_023395435.1 Bacillota bacterium | reverse complement strand
TGAAAACCATGGATGGTAATAATGCTGCTGCATGGGCATCATATCCGTTCACAGATGTTGCTGCAATCTATCCAATCACCCCTTCTTCAGTAATGGCTGAAGTAACAGACCAATGGGCTGCAAAGGGTCAAACTAATATTTTCGGACAGGAAGTTCGAGTTGCAGAAATGCAGTCAGAAGCTGGTGCTTCAGGAACAGTTCACGGTTCTTTGTCAGCAGGAGCGTTGACAACAACATATACAGCATCACAGGGCTTGCTCCTTATGATTCCTAATATGTATAAAATCGCTGGTGAATTGCTGCCTTGCGTAATTCACGTATCAGCACGTGCACTTGCTTCACATGCACTTTCTATTTTCGGCGACCACTCAGACGTATACGCATGTCGCCAGACTGGCTTTGCAATGCTTTGTGCTACAAACCCACAGGAAGTTATGGATTTAGGTGCTGTTGCTCATCTTTCAACAATCAAGGGTAGAGTCCCAGTTCTTCATTTCTTTGACGGTTTCAGAACTTCTCATGAAATTCAGAAGATCGAAGCATGGGATAAGGAAACACTTTCAAAAATGATAGATATGGATGCTGCTAAGGCATTCCGTGACAGAGCATTGAACCCAGACCACCCAGTATTAAAGGGATCAGCTCAGAACCCTGACATCTTCTTCCAGGCAAGAGAAGCATCAAACATGCATTATGATGCATTCCCAGCTGTTGTTGAAGAATATATGAATAAGGTTAACGCTGAAATCGGCACAGACTACAAGCTCTTCAACTACTACGGTGCTGCTGATGCGGAACATGTAATCGTTGCTATGGGTTCAGTTTGTGACACAATTGAAGAAACAATTGATTACTTGAATGCAAACGGCGGTAAGTACGGACTTGTTAAAGTACGTCTTTACAGACCTTTCGTTGCTGATAAATTCGTTGCTGCATTCCCTGCAACAACAAAGACAATTTCTGTTCTTGACAGAACAAAAGAACCAGGCTCACTTGGTGAACCATTATATCTTGATGTTGTTGCTGCTCTTAGAGATACACAGTTTAACACAACACCTATTTTCAGCGGAAGATACGGTCTTGGTTCAAAGGATACAACTCCTGCACAGATTGTTGCTGTATATAAAAATACAGAGAAGAAGAGATTTACAATCGGTATCAACGACGATGTTACACATCTCTCACTTGAAATCGGTGAAAATCCAAATACAGCTCCTGCAGGAACAACAGCTTGTAAGTTCTGGGGTCTTGGTGCTGACGGTACTGTTGGTGCAAACAAGAACTCAATCAAGATTATCGGTGACCATACTGACATGTATGCTCAGGCATATTTTGCATATGACTCTAAGAAATCAGGTGGTGTAACAGTTTCTCACTTGAGATTCGGTAAAGCACCTATCAAGTCAACTTACCTTGTAAACATGGCTGACTTTGTTGCTTGTCATAACGAAGCTTACATCGACAAGTACAACATGGTTCAGGATATCAAGCCAGGCGGAACATTCCTCCTTAACTGTCAGTGGGATATGGCAGAGCTTGAAGAAAAACTCCCTGGACAAGCTAAGAAATATATCGCTAAGAATAACATCAAGTTTTACACAATCAATGGTATCAAGATCGGTAAGGAAATTGGTCTTGGCAACAGAATCAATACAGTTCTTCAGGCTGCATTCTTTAAACTTGCTAATATTATCCCAATCGACGATGCTGTTAAATACATGAAAGATGCTGCTACTGCTTCTTACTCAAAGAAGGGTGACGCTATTGTTAAGATGAACCACGATGCTATTGATGCTGGTGTTAAGGGCATCACAGAGATCAAGGTTCCTGCTGAATGGGCAAATGCTACTGATTCACATATGGGTATGCCAGCTGTAAAAGGTGACAACAAAGCTCTTATCGAATACGTTAACGAAATTCAGAATCCAATCAACGCTCAGGAGGGTGATAAGCTCCCTGTATCAAAGTTCGTTAAGTACGCAGACGGTGAAGTTCCACAGGGTTCTGCTGCATTTGAAAAACGTGGTATTGCTGTTGATGTTCCATCTTGGATAAGTGACAACTGTATTCAGTGTAACTTCTGTTCATATGTTTGTCCTCATGCTGTAATCCGTCCTGTTGTTATGACACAGGAAGAGCTTGATAATGCTCCAGCTCTCGCAAAGGAAAAAGCAAAACCATGTACAGGTATACCTGGTTATTACTTCTTAATGACAATGTCAGCACTTGACTGTACAGGTTGTGGATCATGTATAAATGTATGTCCTGGTAAGAAGGGTGAAAAGGCTCTTGCATTCGCTCCACTTGAAACTCAGCTTGCTGAGCAGGAAGTTTACAACTATGGTCAGTCACTTGATGCTAAGCCAGAAGTTTTAGAAAAATTTAAAGAAACAACTGTTAAGGGTTCACAGTTCAAACAGCCACTCCTCGAGTTCTCAGGTGCTTGTGCTGGTTGTGGCGAAACTCCATACGCTAAGCTTATAACACAGCTTTTCGGTGACAGAATGTTCATTGCTAATGCAACAGGATGTTCATCAATCTGGGGCGGTTCATCACCTTCAACTCCATATACAACAAACAAAGAAGGAAAAGGTCCAGCTTGGGCAAACTCACTATTTGAAGATAATGCTGAATATGGTTACGGTATGTTCCTTGCTCAGGCTACACTCCGTCAGAGAGTAGTTGCTAAAGTTCTTGAACTTCAGAAGAACACAGACAACGCTGAAGTTAAGACAGCTATTGAAAATTACCTTTCAACAATGACACTTGGTAAGGAAAACGCAATTGCTACAAAGGCTCTTGTTGCTGCTCTTGAAAAGTGCGGATGCGAAGCAGGAAAAGCAATCCTTGCTGAAAAAGATTTCTTGTCCAAGAAGTCAATGTGGGTCTTCGGTGGAGACGGCTGGGCTTACGATATTGGATTCTCAGGTCTTGACCATGTTATCGCTTCAGGCGAAGATGTAAACATCTTTGTATTCGACACTGAAGTTTACTCAAACACAGGTGGACAGTCATCAAAATCAACACCAACAGGTGCTATCGCTCAGTTTGCTGCTGCTGGTAAGGAAGTTAAGAAGAAAGACCTTGCTGGTATCGCAATGAGCTATGGTTATGTTTATGTTGCTCATATTGCTCAGGGTGCTGATTACAATCAGTGCATCAAGGCGATTAGTGAGGCTGAAAGCTACAATGGTCCTTCACTTGTTATTGCTTACGCTCCATGTATCAACCATGGTATCAAGGGCGGTATGAGTATGGCACAGTCAGAAGAAAAGAAGGCTGTTGAGGCTGGATACTGGCATTTGTTTAGATTTGACCCAAGACTTACTGCAGAAGGAAAGAATCCATTCCAGCTTGACAGTAAGGCTCCGTCAGCAAGCTACAAGGATTTCATTATGGGAGAAGTTCGTTATAACGCACTCGCTCGTTCAAATCCTGAAAGAGCTGAAAGATTGTTCAATAACGCTGTTGATAGTGCTTCAAAGAGATATGATTACCTCTGTCGCCTTTCAAAGCTTTATGATGCTGAATAATTAACCACATAATATTAACCGCTCCTGATTGATTTCAGGGGCGGTTTTTGTTATAATATAAAAAAGGAACGCTATGTGCGTTCCTTTTGATTTTTTATAATTACATACTTTCTGGGCAATCAATCTTTAGCAATTCGAGAATATTTTTAATAACTGTCTTAACAGCGATACAAAGGTTAAGCCTTGCCTGGAGAATTTCATCGCTCTCGCCTTTAACCCTGCATACTGAATAGAATTTATGGAATAATGTCGCAACATCAATAGCAAAACGTGTTATTTTTGCTGGATCATAGGATTTTGCAGATTCGTTTATAATTTCAGGTAATGTTCCAATAAAACGGATAAGCTCTTTTTCTTCAGGAGTGTTTAGAACATCAAAATCTCTTGCTGAAAGTTCTTTTGCTTCAATTCCCTCTGCTGAAAGTGTACGGAGGATTGAGCATATTCTTGCGTGAGCGTATTGAACATAATAAACAGGATTCTGTGATGATTGCTCAATAGCAAGTCCGAGATCAAAGTCAAAGTGTGAATTAGATTCACGGAGGTTAAAGAAGAATCTTGCTGCATCGATTGGGACTTCCTCAAGAAGAGTTACAAGAGTAATAGCCTTACCGCTACGTTTTGAAGCCTTGATAACTTCTCCATCCTTCACAAGACGAACCATCTGCATTAAAACAACATCAAGCTTTTCAGGATTCACTCCAACTGCTTGCATTGCACCTTTAAGACGTGCAACGTGACCGTGGTGGTCAGCGCCCCAGATGTTTATTACCTTATCAAAACCTCTTTCAACGAATTTATTGTAGTGATAAGCAATGTCTGCTGTGAAATAGGTAGGAATTCCATTTGCACGGACGAGAACGTCATCCTTTTCAGCCCCAAAATCAGTTGCCTTATACCAGATAGCGCCTTCTTTTTCGTAGGTCAAGCCGCTTTCTTTAAGCTTGTCCACAACAGCCATAACCTTGTTTTCATTATGAAGCTGGCTTTCAAGAAACCAAACATCATACTGGATTCTGTATTTTAAAAGGTCGTCATTAAGCTTCTGTATATTTTTTGGGAGAGCATATTCAACAAGTGCATCACGACGCTCCTTGTCAGTTGTATTTACATATTTATTGCCATAAACTTTTGCAAATGCCTTTACGTGTTCAATTATATCTTCACCATGATAACTGTCCTCAGGCATTTCAATACCATCTTTATATAGCTGAAGATATCTAATTTCAAGTGATGTAGCAAACTTTTCAATCTGATTACCTGCATCATTCACATAAAATTCTCTTGTTACATTGTATCCCGCTTTTTCAAGAACAGCAGCAAGACAGTCGCCAATCGCACCACCTCGTGCATTTCCAATATGCATTGGTCCAGTTGGATTTGCAGAAACGAACTCAACCATGAGTTTTTTGCCTTGACCGAGGTTTGTTTCTCCGTAGTGTTCCTTCTCATCAAGAACAGCTGATACAACTTTAGAAAACCACTTCTGCGAAAGAAAGAAGTTTATAAAACCGCTACCTGCGACCTCAACCTTTTCAAAATATGTTCCGTCAAGAATTATTTTCGAAATAATCAGGTCGGCAATTTTCCTTGGTGCCATTTTAAAGGCTCTCGCACAGATCATTGCAACATTGGTTGAAAGATCACCGTGTGATTTGTCAGCAGGTATTTCAACATTAAATGCAGGGATAGGTTCTGCTGAAAGCTCGCCTGTTGAAATAAGCTCACCGAGAGATTTCATAATAATTTCACGCACTTCAAGTGAAGCACTATTAATAAGATTCGACATTTGAAATTCCCCTTGCTTTTACATTATTTTATATTAACAATTATTTCGTGGTCAGAAACATAGCTTGAATTAATATCCACAACATAATTCATATATAGATCCCCACCGTTTTCAGAAAGAGTGGATTTAATGTCTTTTGTTGTGATTCCTACCATAAAGACACCGTATGGTGTTCCGTAATGACAGTGATGCTTCTTCCCTTTTTCAATAAACAGATTTGAATTTGTTGAGCCGGTCCTCTGCATGGTAACAAATGTATCGCCGACAGCTGTAAGTACAGTTTTTGAACCCTTATAGCCTGTTGCCTCTGACTCATCATAGGAAATAGTAAATCCATCTTTTGTTTTTTTATATAAACCTTCAGTAATAAGCTCGGTTTCGCTTTTGTCCGTGCCGTCTGACTGAATGCTTTTCAATGTAATAAGTACATCCTTTTGTTTATTCAAGTTAATTCTCCTAAATTTTTTCAAGTGAGCATTTTTCAATGTTTCCCTTTATATCATCACCAAGAAAGGACTGGCAGTTTTCAGCGAAAAGCTCAACACTGTCTGTAACGTAATATTCCGTTGTTCCGCTTTCTGCTCTGTCAGAAAGCTGTTCTTTTTCTGATAGTAATGCATTAGTATATTTTGCAGCCTCTTCACCAGGGGAAATAAGTGTAACACCATCACCCATATAATCTGCAATAATATCCTTTAAATGTGGATAGTGAGTACATCCAAGGATAAGTGTATCGACTTTTTCCTTTTTCATTACTTCAAGGTATTCGGCAG
>JAEWZG010000004.1 GCA_023395435.1 Bacillota bacterium | reverse complement strand
TTAACTTGGAAGAAGCAACAAGTTCCATCGCCTTAGTAATTTGCATTGTACTTTCAACGCTTTTAATACGGCGCTTAATGTCCTTCATATTGGCTGTTGCCATATTGCTCCCCCTTTATTTTTCTGCAAGATACTTTTTTAAAAAAGCTGTAAGTGCTTCTTTAAGAGCCTCTTCATTTTCCTTTATCAGGTCTTTAGTATCTTTAATTGAAGATATAATATCAGGATATGATGAGTCTATATAATCACATAAATCTTTTTCAAATTCACTTATGTCTTTAACAACAATATCTTTTAGATAATTGTTTACAACAGCGTAAATAATAATAACCTGATGTTCAACGGTCATTGGTGTATTCTTGCCCTGCTTCAATACTTCTACTACACGCTCACCTTTTGCAAGACGATCTTTTGTATCCTTATCAAGGTCAGAACCAAACTGCGAGAAAGCCTGAAGTTCACGATATTGTGAATACAGAAGCTTCAATGAGCCAGAAACCTTCTTCATTGCTTTAATCTGAGCAGAACCACCAACACGTGATACAGAAATACCAGGGTTTACGGCTGGTCTTACACCAGAATTAAACAATTCAGTTTCAAGGAATATCTGGCCGTCAGTAATGGATATAACATTTGTAGGAATATATGCAGATACATCACCAGCCTGAGTTTCAATAATTGGCAGCGCTGTTAGTGATCCACCGCCATAATTTTCATTTAGATTTGCAGCACGTTCTAATAAACGTGAATGCAGATAGAATACATCTCCAGGGTACGCTTCACGTCCTGGTGGTCTGTGAAGAAGTAAAGAAAGCGCACGATAAGCAACAGCATGTTTTGATAAATCGTCATAAATACACAAAACATCCTTTCCCTGTGCCATAAAGTATTCACCCATTGCGCATCCTGAATATGGGGCAATATACTGCAAGGGTGCAAGTTCAGATGCAGTTGCTGACACAACAATTGTATATGCCATTGCACCATTCTTTGTTAGTGTTTCCACTACGTTTGCTACAGTAGATCTCTTCTGACCGATAGCAACATATATACAGATAACATTCTTACCCTTCTGATTAATAATTGTATCAAGAGCAATTGCAGTTTTACCAGTCTGTCGATCACCAATAATTAACTCACGCTGACCACGACCAATTGGTATCATTGCATCAATAGCCTTAATACCAGTCTGCAAAGGTCTGTTTACTGACTTTCTTGTTATAATGCCAGGGGCAGGGCTTTCAATAGGTCTTGTTTCTGAAGTAAGAATTGCACCCTTACCGTCAATAGGCTGCCCAAGAGAGTTTACTACTCTTCCTAGTAATTCATCATCAACCGGTACAGAAACAATTTTTCCTGTTCTCTTTACCTGGCTACCCTCTTTAATTTCTATATCTGAACCAAGCATAACAGCACCAACAAAGTCCTGCTCAAGATTCAGCGCCATGCCATATACATCGCCTTCAAATTGTAACAGCTCACCAGACATGCACTTTTCAAGTCCATGTACTCTGGAAATACCATCACCGACTGTTACAACAGTACCCACATCAGACAATTCAATTTTTGAACTAAAGTTCTTAATCTGTTGCTTGATGATACCTGTTATTTCATCTGGGCGTAAATCCATCTCTACACCATCCTTATGCTATTATTGAGTCGATCTGAGCACGTATATTATCTAATTTAGATTTTACACTTGCATCAATCTGGGTATTCTTATAACTTAGCACTATTCCACCAAGAATTGAAGGATCAATTATTTCAATTAAAATAATACTCTTTGAAGAAATTAATTCAAGTTTTTTGATAAGTTTTTCTTTGATAGTTAGATTCAATGGATTTATAGTTGTAACGATAACTTCTAAAATACCATTTTTATCATTATACATATCAGTAAATTCACTATTTATTTTATGAATTAGTGAAATTCTATTCTTATCAATTAGTACCCCAAGAAAATTATATAGAAAAACTGATATTTTACCTTCGAAAACTTTTGATAAAGACTCAAGCTTGTCCTTCGCATTTACAGTAGGAACACAAAGAACTTTAAGATAATCCGCATTATCTTTAAAAATATCGGTTATCTGATTTAACTCCTTATAAGTTTCATCCAAAGAATTATCTTCAACAGCTAACTGAAATAATGCATCAGCATATGTTTTTTCAAGCAAAACTGCCATTATAAATCACCCACGTTGCTTATAAATTCTTCTATTAGCTTGTCATTGTCTTTTTCATTAATTTCTTTTTCAATAACTTTTGACGCAATAGCTAATGCCATATCAGAAATTTGATCCTTCATCTGATTAATAGCACGCTTCTTTTCACGCTCAATATCGGAATTTGCCTTAGAAATAATATTACCTGCATCAGCTTTTGCTTCATTAATAATATCATCAGAACGAAGCTGAGCTTTTTTAGTCGCATTTTTTACTATTTCAGCAGATTCTTCTTTAGCTTTTAAAATCTTGTCACTATATTCTTCCTCAAGACGTTTTGCTTTTTCTGTTGCCTGTTCAGCATCATCAAAAGCCTTCTGAACTTCGTTTTGTCTGCTTTCAAGAACTGCATTTATTTTATTAAATAAAAAATGTCTTACAAACAAAAACAGAATAAGTAAATTTAATAAAGTAAAAATAATTGTTCCGGGTTCAATACTTAAAAATTCTGTAAACAAATTCTCTATCCCTCCTCGTCTGAACCTTGAAAGGATTCAGAATTAAAGTTTGCCAAGAAATAGACCTGGAGCAACAAAGAGGAGCAACAAACCAACTACGAATCCATAAATACCAGTTGATTCTGCGATAGCACATCCGATAAACATAGTACGTGTACAGTCACCCTGCGCTTCTGGTTGTCTTGCTATTGCCTCAATCGTTTTACCTACTGCGTAACCTTCACCAATACCAGGACCGATACCAGCGATCATTGAGAGACCAGCTCCGATCGCACATCCTGCAAGAATAATTGCTTTTTCCATAATAAACCTCCAAAATTAATTATTATTCATCTGCTGAACCAATAAATGTCATTGTAAGCATAATAAATACGAATGATTGAATTGTACTAACGAATAAATCAAAGTATAATGAAAGTACCGCTGGAATTCCGACAGTAAATATAGGAATCGATATTCCTATTACCGACGTAATTGAACCTAAGCCATAATAAATCAGCATTGAGATTATCATTCCACCGGCCATATTACCAAACAAACGAAAGCCCATTGAAACAGGGGTTGCAAATTCGCTTATAATATTAATTGGCGTGATAAAAGCAACAGGCTGAGTATACGACTTAAAATAACCAATGAATCCGTTTGCTTTGAATTTATGAATTGTAATCATAGCAAATGTGACCAATGCAAATGACATAGTAACATTAATATCAGCAGTCATACTTCTGAGACCAGTTAAACTTATTAGCGAACCAAGAAGTATAAACGAAAATAAAGTTGCTATATATGGTGCATATCTTATATTCCTGACACCCATATTTGAAGAAACAAGATTATTAACAGTTTTTACAGCTATTTCTGCAATAATCTGACGTTTTTTGGGTTTCCGCTTACTAATTCCTGTTGTCAGAAAGAGTATTACCGCCATAATAATCAGCATAACAATCCACTGAATAATTATAGTCTCTGTAACATTAATTCCCCCGAAAATAGGTATGCGAAAGGATATTTTGGGACCATGGACTTCAATAGTCTGATTCAACTTATATTTCCTCCTTTCTTCCAAAATATAAATTGAAAGCTAACACAATTCTTGGAAAGAATAGTGGAAGCGTAACAGCAAGAGTACTAATATATTTAGAGTAAACTGAAATAACAAAAATAATACTGAATATTAAATACCTAAAAAAATAATTTTTAGTAAGATATCTTTTTGATTTTACTAGAGACATACCAACAGATTTTTCTACTGTAAAAGCAAGATAACTCATATTAAAGCAAGAGAAAAGCAAACCAATTATAGTTCCTAGAAGATAATACAATCTGAAGCCCCAGATTAATGAAACAGCAAATGATATTATACAAAGAATAGAAATACCTATAATTAGATTTTTAATCTCATTATTAAGTGTTCCTTTTGTCTTCATTATTCTCTCCTTTTTTGGAACTTGGTGCGTAAATATTAATTATCTTATATATAAATATAATAATATTACCTATCATAAATAGAATTGAAGCAATTACACAGAAAGTAATAAACGTATCAGAAAGATTGTATTTCTCTTGTAAATATAGTCCGCCGAGAATAAAAAAGACTATTGGAGAAATAATTAAAGATACAAATTCAAATCCTAAAGCAACCTTACTTTTTGACGAAAATTTTTTATTAATGATAATCACCATTCAGCAAATTATTTTTATATTTAGTATTATACCAAAAAATAAACTAAAATGAAATAGTATTTTCCTTTTTTTTGTTATAATTTACGGTTTTTTTTATAAATTATTTTAAATTGTACTATATCATAAACTTTAAATCTATTTAATATAAGTTTTATATTAAAAAGCCTTATTTGTACAGAAATAATTAAGATGATATAGTTTGCCCAATAAATAAAAAAACCACCCGTCTAGCGGGTGGTTATATATTTAAATAGTGTTTTATTGGGATATGCTGTTTTATTTTACTTAGATAATATTTTATCAGCAACAAACAACCCATTTGCTGCAGCCTGAGCAAGTGAACGAGTAAAGCCTGCTCCATCACCTATTGCAAAGACATTCTTACAACCTTCAATTTCAAAATCATTAGCAACTGGACGCGCTGAATAATATTTGCATTCAATGCCATAAAGTAAAGTATCATAATTAGCTGTACCAGGTGCAATTTTATCAAGAGCATATATTGTTTCAATTATATTATCTAGCTGGCGCTTTGGCATACACAGACTCAGATCACCTGCAACAGCATTCAATGTAGGAACCGTTGTAGACCTCTTTAATCTGTCCTCTGTTGTTCTTCTTCCATTTATAAGGTCACCAAAACGTTGAATAAGAATTCCATCACCACTAATAAGGTTTGCAAGCTGAGCTACATGCCTAGCGTATTCAATTGGTTCCTCAAAAGGTGTAGTAAATTTTTGAGTTGAAAGAAGAGCAAAATTTGAATTTTTCGTTTTCCTCTCTTCCTCCCTATATGAATGACCATTAACAGTAATAACACCATCAGTATTTTCAGCAACAACATTACCTCTGTCATTAAAACAGAACATTCTTGTTACATCACCATATTGCTTACTTAAATGCCAAATCTTTGGCTCATAAATTTTTTTTGCGAAATCTTCCCAGATGATTGATGGAAGTTCAACACGCACACCAACATCTACCTGATTGTTTGTTAGTGCAATGTTATTATTCTTACACCAATTTTGAAGGAACTTACTTCCTGCCCTACCAACAGCTAAAACAATGTGCTCTGCTGTAATTTCATTTTTATTACCGTTTTCACTGAAAGTAACAGTCATAGTATTTTTATCAACATTTGTTACTTCCGTAAGAGTTTTTATTGTACATTTATCAGCTATATCTGCAATAATTTTTATCATTGTTGCAAAGTTTGAATCTGTGCCAAGATGCTTTACCTGCGCTTGCTGCATATGTAAACCATTTTGAAGGCACAGCTTCTTTAGTTCATCATTTGGTTGATAGCGCTTAGTAGTAGCACCATGTTCAACTAGAATACTGTCAGCCTGCTCTATATAGTCCATAACAGTTTTTTCAGGAAGAAAATCTGTGAGCCATCCACCATATTCAGTAGTAATAACATACTTCCCATCTGAGAATGCACCAGCACCAGCCATACCTTCCATGATAGCACATGTTTTACATCTTGCACATTTCTTGATTTTATTAGTAAGAATAGGACATTTTCTATTATCTAGTGAATTACCTTTTTCAAACATAATTACTTTTAATTCTGGATTCTTGCATAGCAAGCGATATGCTGTCATTATACCGCCAATACCACCGCCAACAATTGCTACATCATATATTCTGTTCATTTTAATCCTCCACACCGTATTATTTAATCGCCTTGACTACTTTACTATATTTCAGGATAATTTACAAGAGCTTTTTCTTGTTTTAATATAAATAGTTATTATATATATTAATATAAATATAATTAATTATAATATTATTACATTATTTTACTTATTTATTAAATTTAATCATACTATTTATAAAATTAAATTTGTATTAAAAATAGATATATAATTTCTTTTATTTATAAAATAACACAATTATTTCGTATATATGATAATATAATTTAAAAGCTCACAACAATAATGTTGTGAGCTTTATAGTTTTATTATTCAGTTCTAAGTGCAATTACTGGGTCCTTCTTTGCTGCTTTTTTAGCTGGAAGAAGTCCACCGATAATTGTTATAATCATACTTATCAGCACAAGTATTGCAGAGTATCCTATTGATAAAGTTGCCTTTACTGAGCCGTCACCGACTAAAGCTTTTATAATAGCATTAATTGGAATAGTCATTAACATAGATATAATGACACCGAGTAGTCCAGCACAGAAGCCTATAATAAAGGTTTCAGCATTGAATACCTGTGAAATGTTTCGTTTTGAAGCACCAAGTGCTCGAAGAATTCCTATTTCCTTTGTACGTTCCATTACAGAAATATGAGTAATAATTCCAATCATTATACTTGAAACCACAAGTGAAACAGCAACAAATGCAATAAGTATATAAGTGATGACATCAATAATTGATGTAAGTGATTCTGTAAGCATTGCTACAAAATCAGTATATACTATTCTGTTTTCCTTTTTAACTGTTTTATTGTAGTCTGTGATGCAGTTTGATATTGCTTCCTTATCCTCAAAACTATCAGCGTAAATGTTGATTGAATTAGGAGAATCATAGCTGACTTTTCCAAAAGCTTTCATATTTTCATCATAGCTTCCTACATTTAAAAACTGTGAGTAAAATGAAAGAAGAAATGCATCATCAGGAGTTTCGGCAAGCCATTTGTCAAGTGATTTTGCCATTGCCTCTTCGCCCATAGCTTGTTGCATTGTTTTTCCGTCACTCTTCTTAGTCCCACCCTGATTCATCATCATCATCTGGAATAGCTGCGCTTTTTCAGATACAGGACGTCCTGAAATGTATGCTTTTGTTTCCGCAATCTTTGACTTATCATCAGGAACTTCAAACTTAATGCCATTTAAAACATTAACCTGAGGATTTGCCTGCTGAGCTTTTACAATTTCGCTCTTATCTGTGTACTGAATAACATAATCAGTTAACTTTGAAGAATATGCAACTGCTGACGTAATACTTGGACTCTTAGCACCCTTCTTTACACGTATAACACCAGAAACTTTCAACTTAACTGCATTTTCTATCAGTTTATTCTGATACATAGTATTATCAGAAATATTAGTATAAGTCCCATCAGCATTTTTTTGATACATATCGCAGGCTGGAACCATATAAAAAGTATGTTTGCAAATCTCGGCATAATCAAATTTGATTTCAGGTACCTTTTGTCCTTTTGTTATTTTATCGTTTATATCCTTATATTCACTTGCTGTAATAAGACCAAGCTGATACATTACTGAAGACGGAATTGAATTATGCTCATCAAGAACAAGCACAACATCATTATATTCTTTTGGCCAATTACCGTACAAGACATCATAGTTATCAGATACTACAGCATTTACAGGTTTACCGTCGACGCTCTTCATAAGCTCTTCAAAATTTTCAGCACTTGAAGAATTTCCTCCGAACATGCTCTGCATTTGCTTATTACCATAGCTAAATGGAGATTTTTCCCCGACAACAGCATCAACATCAGCGTTCGAATTTACAATAGTTTTGTTCTTATCATAAGATAAAGCGTTGAAGCTTATATTGTAGGTATACACTATGCCATTTTTACCAAGGTATTTATGAATTTCACTATCAGGATTATCAAGATATTTCTTAAACTCTGCAAGGTTGTTTTTAGCAACACTTGATGCAGTAGCCTCAATTAATGTATTATCTGCATATACACCTTTGCGATTCTTAGATATTTTCTTGTCTTCCTCATGCATATCCTTATGCTTATTCATCATACTGCTCATATCCAAGGCAGTATCTGTGATAGTAATAGGATAGGAAGTCATTGTGTCGCGCTGAACATCTTCAATATATGTGTTTACACCAGTTGATAAAGCAAGAATTAGAGAAATTCCAATGATACCAATTGAACCCGCGAAGGATGTCAGAAATGTACGTCCTTTTTTTGTTCTTAAATTATTGAAGCTTAAAGACAATGAAGTCAGAAATGACATTTTTGCCTTGCCCATATTTTTATGTTCAGCTTCTTTTTTGGAATCTTCAACCTCGAATGGATTGCTATCCTCGATAACACGTCCATCCTTGAGCTTTACAATACGATTAGCATATTGATTAGCCAACTCTGGGTTGTGAGTAACCATAACAACAAGTCTATCTTTTGCAACTTCCTTTAATAGTTCAATTACCTGAATACCTGTTTCGGAGTCAAGCGCACCAGTAGGTTCATCGGCAAGAAGCACATCAGGGTTATTTACAAGTGCGCGGGCAATAGCAACACGCTGCATCTGTCCGCCTGACATTTGATTTGGCTTTTTATGAAGTTGACTACCGAGTCCTACCTTTTCAAGAGCTTCTTTAGCACGCTTTCTACGCTCACCTCGTGAAATTCCCGATATTGTCAACGCAAGCTCTACATTTGAAAGAACTGATTGATGTGGAATAAGATTATAACTCTGAAAAACAAATCCTATAGTATGATTTCTATAAGAATCCCAATCTCTGTCCTTATATTTTTTTGTTGAAATTCCATTAATTATTAGATCTCCGCTATCATAGCGATCAAGTCCACCGATAATATTCAACAAAGTTGTTTTTCCTGAACCAGACGGTCCGAGAATAGCAACAAATTCATTATCACGCAGAGAGAGGCTTACATCATCAAGCGCAGTTTGTATAAGATCTCCTGTCTTATACTGCTTTTTAACATTTTTTATCTGTAGCATAAGTTCCTTCTTTCTATTTTTATAAAAATTGAATTATTTGTATGTTTAAGAGTTAATCGTTTACATATTTATTTTTATTTGTTATTATAGCACATAAGTTAAACAATTAACAGTAAAGAACTTAAAATAATTATTATTTTATTACTTTGTATAATAAATCAAAAAGAACATATCAATAGATATGTTCTTTTTGAACAAAACATTAGAAATATAGTAAATTACTGATTGTAAGGACTTACTATTTCTTTCTCGGCTTTTTCAACTGCTTCCTTAATGTTCATACCCGTAAATAAAGCTGCACTGAATAAACGTCCAGATTTTTTATCATCAGCAAATGCGCCAACAAGAATACCTGGAATCGCGCTTTCAGGAGAATTTGGTGCATTAGGTCCACCAAGATCTGTTCTGCACCAACCTGGATCAGCAAGGTTAATCATTACGTTTATTCCCTCTATCTTTGATCCTAAGTCAATTGTAATTTTATCAAGAGCTGCCTTACTAGCAGAATATCCAGCCTGTTCAGGTTCAAGTCGAATACCGCTTGTTGTATTAACAATTCTACCGAATCCTTTAGAAATCATTTTTGGCAGAAAGTGATAACATATCAAAGCAGGTGCAATAGTATTTATTTTAAAGCTTTCAGTATAGTCAGAGACAGGAGTCTTAAAGTATTCTGTTCTGTAACCTATCTGATAACCAGCATTATTAAGAACAATATCAATATCGGTTCCCATTTTATCTATTTCCTCAAGCATAGACTTAACCTCATCAGGATCAGAAAGTTCAGCAGAGACAGCATAAGCTTCAACACCAAGAGCCTTGACTTCGGAAAGAATCTTATTACAATGTTCCAATTTTCTGCTATGAACAACTAAATTGCACCCCTGCTCAGCCATAAATTTTGCTGAAAGATAACCTATTCCTCTGCTAGCACCAGTAATGAATGCCCATTTTCCTCTTACATCTATCATTTTTATATCTCCCTCTTTGCCTTTTCTAGTGCATTAATTAATCTATCACACCACACATCAAATTCAGGATCATCAATCTGATATTCCTTTTGTGAGAGAACATTTTGAACTGTTTTTCTTATTCCTGTATCAAAACGCATCGTTGCTTTAAAATCTGGTACTGCTCTTTTTAACTTAGAGTTATCAAAAACAACTGAGTTCGCCTTATCACCGATTAGGCTACCCTTAAAATCATAATTACTCACAGCCTCAAGAAAATCTGATGGCACATAATATGGCTTAAGTTCAACTCCAAGACTATTAGCAATTGCACTGTATATCTGATTCCATGTAAGTGTTTCATCAGATGTAATCTGAAAAGCTTCACCAATTGCATGGATGTTTCCCATTAATCCAACAAAACCCTTTGCAAAATCACTATTATGAGTCATTGTCCAGAGTGATGTTCCATCACCGTGAATAATGACTGGTTTTCCCTCAAGCATACGCTTTATTACCTGCCAGCTACCCTTATCGCCGTGAACACCAAGTGGTACTGAACGCTCGTCATAAGTATGACTTGGTCTAATTATTGTAATTGGAAAACCATTCTCTCTATAAAGCTTCATAAGTAGCTCTTCACAGGCAATTTTGTTGCGGGAATATTCCCAAAAAGGATTTGAAAGTGGTGTTCCTTCGTTTATTTTATAATCAGACAATGGCTTCTGATATGCAGATGCCGAGCTAATATACATAAACTGCTTTGTCTTATCTTTGAAAATTCTATAATCACGCTCAAGCTGAGAAGGAACGAAACCAATAAAGTCACAAACAGTGTCAAAACTCATTCCATCTAACTTCTTTGCTACATCAGTTTCATCGTTGATGTCTGCAGTTATAATCTTTACACCTTTAGGAAGAATATCATTTCTATTACCACGATTTATAAGATAAAGCTCCCACTTATCTTCAATTATTTTTTTTGATATAGCCGTGCTGATTGTTCCTGTTCCACCAATAAATAGCGCTCTCATATTCATCATTCCAATCTATATTTTTGCATGAGCAGCAATCTTATAAATCTGTGTAATATCAGCCGAGCTAAGTGAAACAAAACCGCCTGTTCTGCCATTCCCAAGTCCAAACTTCTCAACAAGTACCGGAATGTCTTCTTCCTTTGCACCAAGTTGATCAAAATTAATCGGCATACCGATATCAGATAGAAATCTTCGGAACGCTTTTATACCCTTAAGAGCAGTATCCTTTGGATTTTCAAAATTCATCTGGACTCCAAATACTCTTACAGCCATCTGAGCAAAACGCATAACATTATGGTCAACAACGAACTCCATCCATGAAGGCATTATAACAGCAAGACCTGCCCCGTGAGCACAATCATAAAGACCTGACAGCTCATGCTCAATTCCATGACTGTTCCAGTCCTGACTTCTTCCAACACCAATAATATCATTATGTGCAACTGTACCTGCCCACATAATATTAGCTCTTGCCTGATAATTATTTGGATCTTCAATTACACGAGGGGTTTCCTTAATCATCGTAAGTAATAAAGCTTCACAAAGGCGATCGGTAACTTCAACCTCTTCTGTATTGGTAAAGTATCGCTCAAATATATGAGCAATTATATCGGTTGCTCCGCAGGCAGTCTGGTATGCCGGCAACGTACATGTAAGCTGTGGATTTAAGATAGAGAATTTTGGGCGGATAAGATCAGAACCTGTGCCACGCTTAATCATCCCATCTTCTTTTGTTATTACAGAGCTACCTGATCCTTCACTTCCAGCGGCAGCAATAGTAAGAACTGTTCCAATAGGAAGAGCATTTGCTATCATAGCTTTTCTTGAATAGAAATCCCAGAAATCACCTTCATATAAAACGCCAGCTGCAATAGCTTTTGATGAATCAATACATGAACCGCCACCAACAGAAAGTATGAAATCGACATTTTCTTTTTTACAGAGTTCAATTCCCTCATATACCTTTGTATCCCTTGGATTTGGTTTTACGCCACCAAGTTCAACATACGCAATTTGTTCAGATTCAAGTGATTTTTTCACTCTATCGAGTAGCCCTGATCTAATTACTGAACCAGAACCATAATGAATCAAAACCTTTTTTCCGCCAAATTTTTTAATATATTTACCACATTCATTCTCACGCTCAGTACCAAAAACAAATTCTGTTGGACTATAAAAATTAAAATTTTCCATAAATAATACTTCCTCTCTAAAATAAATTTTTTCCAATATAACTAGTATATCATTATACATACCTAATTAATATAAAATTCTTAAGAAAATTAGTAAAAAAATAACCTGATTTATTAGATTATTCGAGTTGTTAAGAATTAAAAACAAAATTCTAATTTAAAATAATACTATCTCGAACGATACTTATTATATAAATAAAGCGTAAAATATAGCTCACAACATAATGTTGTGAGCTTATTCTATACCTGTTCGTCAAGAGTCAACCTGAATGCCGGGATAAATTCTTTCATAAAACATCTGACTTCGGGTAAATCTATTTGATTTATCGATAGCATAATAGTTTCTTCCGCCTTCTGAAAATCCTTATTACCCATTTCTCTTTCCTCAATGCACTTCACAAGTGCAGAAATTCGGTCAGCTGCCTTAACAAGACTCCATAAATATTCTTCATCATCTTTCCTGTCGAAGACCTTCTGGTACTCTTCACGTATGTCTTCGGGCAAATATGAAAGCAATGTGTTCTGCGCAACAGCTTCAACTTCCTTATACGCCGTTTTAATGCTCTTATTATAATATTTTACTGGAGTAGGCATATCTCCAGTAATTATCTCCGTTGTATCGTGATACATTGCGAGTACAGCAAGTCTGTTGCAATCAATATTCCCGCTAAAACGCTTATTCCTGATAATTCCTAATGCGTGAGCAAAAATAGCCACATCAAGACTATGTTCAGAAATATTCTCAGATCTAACATTTCTCATTAATCCCCATCGATTTATATATTTCATTCTTGATAGCATTGCGAAAAATTGATTTTCCTGCATAATATCACCCTCAACTGTTTTCTTTAATTATATAATAAAAGTATGTATACTTCAATATATAGGCATAAAAATACCCGCATTATATAAATGCGGGTATAAAAACTATTTAACCATGTTTGCAACTTCATCAGCAAAGTTGTCTTCTCTCTTTTGAATTCCTTCTCCTTTTTCATAACGAACAAAATCAACAACTTTGATTGAACCGCCAAGTTCTTTTGCAACAGCTTCAACGTGCTTAGCAACAGAAACCTTATCATCCTTAACAAATGCCTGTTCAAGTAAGCAGTTTTCTGTATAGTACTTGCCAACCTTACCATCAACAATCTTAGCAAGAACCTGTTCAGGCTTATTAGCCATCTTAGGATCCTCAGACATCTGTTTTAACATAATTTCTCTTTCCTGTGCAATTACTTCAGCAGGAACAGCTTCAGCGTTGAGGTATGAAGGGTTCATTGCAGCAGCCTGAAGAGCACAGTCCTTACCAACTTCAAATATCTTATCAGCAGCAAGATCTGATTCAAGTTTAACAAGAACACCAATTTTTCCGTCACCATGAACATAAGGAACGATGCTTCCTTCAAATCTTGTGAAACGACGAATGCTCATGTTTTCTCTGATTCTAAGGAACAATTCCTGAAGAGCTTCTTCAATAGTTACTGACATACCACTAGCTGTTGTCTTAAGAAGAGTATCAACATCTGCAGGATTCTTTTCTATAATTGTTTTAGCAACTGTATTTACAAAATCCTTAAACTGATCGTTATTAGCAACGAAGTCAGTTTCCGAGTTAACTTCAACGATAGCACCAATATTGTTTTCTACAACAGCAGTAACAAGACCTTCAGCAGCAATTCTGCCAGCTTTCTTAGCCTGTGTAGCAAGACCCTTTTCACGAAGAAGCAAAATTGCCTTTTCTGTGTCGCCATCAGCCTCAACAAGTGCCTTTTTACAATCCATCATTCCAACGCCAGTAATTTTTCTTAAATCAGCAACGTCTTTTGCTGTAATATTAGCCATTTATAATTCCTCCAAATAATATATTATTATTCAAAATATGCCCGAGTATAAGTCGGGCATACGTATTTAACTAAACTATTCAGCTGATTCTTCAGTAGCTTCTACAGCAACTACTTCAACTTCAGCCTGCTCACCCTGTCTACCTTCGATAATAGCGTCAGCCATGCATCCAGCAATAAGCTTAACTGCTCTGATAGCGTCATCATTACCAGGAATAACATAATCAACTTCGTCTGGGTCACAGTTTGTATCAACAATTGCAACTACTGGGATACCAAGCTTTTTAGCTTCTGAAACTGCGATTTTTTCCTTCTTTGGGTCAACAACGAACAACGCTCCAGGGAGCTTCTTCATGTCTTTGATTCCGCCAAGGAATTTCTCGAGTTTTTCAATTTCAAGGTTCAACTTAATAACTTCTTTTTTAGGAAGAAGATCGAATGTTCCGTCTTCTTTCATAGTGTTAAGCTGTTCAAGTCTCTTAATTCTTCTCTGGATAGTCTTGAAGTTTGTCATCATACCGCCGAGCCAACGAGCGTTAACATAGTAAGCATTTGAACGTAGAGCTTCTTCTTTAACAGAATCTCCAGCCTGCTTCTTTGTTCCTACGAAAAGAACATTTCCGCCGTTTGCAGCAACTTCACGTACAAACATGTAAGCTTCTTCAAGCTTCTTTACAGTCTTCTGTAAGTCGATGATATAAATGCCGTTTCTTTCTGTGAAAATGTACTGAGCCATTTTCGGATTCCATCTTCTTGTCTGATGTCCGAAGTGAACACCTGCTTCAAGAAGTTGTTTCATTGATACTACACCCATGGTAGTTACCTCCTGTTTGG
>JAEWZG010000119.1 GCA_023395435.1 Bacillota bacterium | reverse complement strand
TTATGACTGAGAATCCAATTATTATGAATGTCGTTGATCAAATTCTTGATATTTGCAATCCGCATATGATAATTCTGTTCAACAAAAAGTATGATCTTTTTGATAATCTTACTTCTTTTAAGCTTTGCGTAATAGTCCCTGATGATGTTGATGCAAATGAGCTTGAATGCAATCTTTATCTTGAGCTTGATTGTGAAAATCCGTTTGATGTCCTGATATACAGGAATTCTGATTGGAACAATCTAAGGGAAGATGAAGCATCATTTGCAAGTACAATATCCAAAACGGGGGTGGTCCTGTATGAGCTATAGGAATAACCCCTGCGACAGCAGAAGATATTTTGATTGGCTTTTTCATTCCAATCTTGATTATCTTGCCGCAAAAAATCTCATTCAGGATGAAAGATGTTATTTTGCAACAGCATTTCATTGCCAGCAATGCATAGAAAAAGCATTGAAGGGTTATATGCTTTTTAAAAACCATAAGCTTTTTGATGGACATAACCTCACTTGGCTCTGCAAGCAGGCAATGATGATGGACGACCACTTCCGTCAATATTTAAAAGACAGTGTTACTCTCAATAAATATTATATTGAAACAAGATACCCTGCCGACATTCCACTCGATATTGACTGTGAAACAATACAGAATCTTTTTGAGATTACAACCAAAATGCTTTCATTTATTTGCGAGCAGATTCGCTTTGATTTTGCGAGCTATCATAAAAGGAAAGTAAATAACTAATAAATAAGCCTTGCTGTTTATCAGCAAGGCTTTGTGTTTTTATTAATAAATCTATTAATATTTATCTACTACAAAGTACTTTTTCATTTTTGTTGACCATATTTCTAAACAGAGCTTTATTGAAAATAATGCGCCCAAAACAATTCCAACAAATATCAGAGCCTTTAACATACTTTTCATATTATACCTCCAGTTTTTTTAAGTTGTTAACAGTATAGCATAAAAAAGTTATTAATAAAAGATATTTGAGAAAATATTTTTCTTTTGAGTAAATTTATGATATACTATAAAAGTAATTTTAAAAATATATAAAGGATATGACAATGAAAGAAGCAACACAAAAAAAAGACAGTTATAAAAAGCTGTTTTTGAATACGCTTATATTTGCGATAGGTACCTTCAGCTCAAAAATTCTTGTATTCTTGCTTGTGCCGTTATATACACATGCACTTGTGCCGAAGGATTTCGGTGTTGCTGATTTACTTATGCAATGCGCAAATCTTCTTATCCCGATTATTTCAGTTGCAATAACTGAAAGTGTCATACGCTTTGGACTTGATAAAAGATATAATAAAAAGACTGTTTTTACAACTGGGTTAGTTGTAATAATTTTTGGTATGCTTGTGTTGCTGCCATTTATGCCATTAATCTCAATGGTAAGGTTTGTAAAAGGCTATGGTATATTATTATATCTATATGTTTTTATAGCCAGCATAAAGCTGCACTTTTCCGAATTTGTTAGAGCAAAGCAGCTTTTAAAGCTTTATGCTTTTAATGGAATTCTCACAACATTTTTAATGTTGACATTAAATATACTTTTTCTTGTAGTTTTTAAAATTGGTCTTATTGGATATCTGCTTGCAATAATGCTTTCCGACTTGATATCCATATTATTTCTATTTGTTATCGCAGAACTTTATAAGTATTTTTCTTTTGAATCACTAAAGAGATCGGTAATGCGACAGATGCTGAAGTTCTCAGTACCGCTTATGCCAGCAATGATAATGTGGTGGATTACAAATGTTTCTGATAGATTTCTCGTCCAGACATTTATCGGTGACAGCGCAAACGGATTATATGCAGCTGCATATAAAATCCCGACAATAATTACGGCTATATATTCAATGTTCAATCAAGCATGGAATCTATCGGCAATCACAGAATATGATTCGAGCAAAAAAGGAAGATTCTATTCAAATGTTTTCAATTCAAATCAATCAGTAGTTTATATTGTTGCCGGGGGAATATTACTTTGTATTATGCCACTAGTAAAAATACTCCTTGATAATAAATATTTTATAGCTTACAGATATATTCCACTTCTTGTACTCGCTGCAGTTTTTACCTGTTTTACGTCCTTTCTTGGAAGTATATATGCAGCAACAAAGAAATCAAAGAATTCATTCTACACCTTGCTTTTTGGAGCATTGCTTAATATTATTTTAAACCTTATACTTATTCCGGTCGTAGGAATAAATGGTGCATCCATTGCAACATTTGCAAGCTATTTCCTTGTATTTATGCTCAGAATAATTAATATTAAGAAATTCCTTCATATTAAGGTTGACTTTTTAATGATGATTCTAAATATGATGTTACTTGGAACAATGACGGCTGCAATTCTTTTAATGGAAAAGTTTATGTTTATCCCATTGATATTATGTTTTGCTACAATAGTAATAATCAACTTTTCGGTAATACTAAAAAGTGTTAAGGCTGTCATGCCTGAAAAGATTAAAAGAAGAATACCTTTTTTAAAGTAATTTGAAAGGATGTTATTTATATGCCGACACCACATATTTGTGCTCAAAAGGGCGAAATTGCAAAAACAGTTCTCATGCCGGGTGATCCACTCCGTGCAAAATATATTGCGGAGATTTTTTTGGAAAACGTAAAGTGCTATAATACAGTGAGAAATATGTTTGGATATACTGGAACATATAAGGGTAAAGAAATTTCAGTACAGGGCAGCGGAATGGGCATTCCTTCAATAGGAATTTATTCTTTTGAGCTGTTTAGTGAATATGAGGTTGATAATATTATCAGAATTGGCTCTGCAGGTGCTATTGCAGATAAGGTTAATTTAAGAGATATTGTCATTGGCATAGGAGCCTGTACAAACTCAAATTATGCTGAGCAATATAATCTCCCTGGAACATATTGTTCTATTGCTTCATATGAGCTTGTCGAAAAGGCTGTCGCACAGGCAAAGGCAATCGGAGCAAAATATTGGGTGGGAAATATTCTTTCAAGTGATACATTCTATGACGATGATGTTGACGTATTGAAAAAGTGGGCTAAAATGGGCGTACTTGCTGTTGAAATGGAAGCTGCTGGACTATATATGAATGCTGCAAGACTCGGCAAAAAAGCACTTGCAATTGCAACAATCTCAGACTGTCCATTAAGAGGTGAATCAACAACCTCACAGGAAAGGGAGCAAACCTTTACACAAATGATGGAGATTGCCCTTAACATTTAAAAAAGCATTGACATTCCTGATTTTCTTGAATATAATGAAGAAACATCAGAAAGGTCAGCTATAATATGGGTACATTATTATACCTCGTATTGGTTGCAGTGTGCACTTTTTTAGTGTATAATATTGTGAAAGAGTACAATCTTCAAATTTGTCAATCAAGGTCTGTGAGTCTTTTAGCTATTCTCCTTGTTGGCTTTTTATTAGCGGGCGTGGTAGGTTTCTTATTGAAATTTATTATGATACCGCTGTTACTGATTGCTTTACTATATTTTGCTGTAACTATTTGCAGACACTAAAAACAGGGGGAAGTAACTTGGCAGAATTGAAATACGAAATAACAAAATCAATCGGTGTTTTGTCTGAGAATGCAAAAGGTTGGACAAAAGAGCTTAACATGGTAAGCTGGAATGACAGAGAACCTAAGTATGATTTGAGAGAATGGTCACCTGACCACTCAAGAATGGGAAAAGGGATTACTCTGACAGAAGAGGACATTACCTCTTTGAAAAATCTGCTTAATGGTGTTGATGACGAAGACGACATTGACGAAAGTAAAATGGTATAAAATCATGCCCTCACATAAGGTGGGGGCATTTTTGTTTTACGGATTGTCTTTTTTTATTTATTTGTGGCATATATGAAATTTTTGCAGTATAATAATAAATAACAAAAGATTATTTTAAGGAGAATATTATGGACGATTTAGTTTTAAAGAAGGATTATATTGTTACTTATACAAAAGTTCAGATGTCACCTCTTGAGCCACAACCTGAAGATATTTTAATTGAGGATATCGCACACGCACTCTCATATATGTGCAGAGCAAACGGACATATCAAAAACTTCTTTTCTGTAGGTCAGCATTGCATTAACTGTTCAAAAGAAGCAAAAGTGAGAGGTTATTCTAAAAAGATTCAGCTTGCCTTACTTCTTCACGATGCTAGTGAAAGCTATATTTCTGATATTATAAGACCTGTAAAGCAAAACTTAAATAAGTATCTTGAAATTGAAAACATCTTGCAGAACGCAATATATAAAACCTTTGGTATTGAGAATCTGACTGACGATGAGAAAGAAAAAATCGATGAGATTGATAATGTAATGCTCCAGCATGAATTCATTAATCTTGCTGATATGAAGATTTTTAATTATGATATTGAAATTGTTGGCGAGTATGATTTTGCTTGTAGGAATTTTATAGATGTTGAAAGAGAGTATCTTGAGATTTTTAAAGCATTAACTAATCAATAAAAGGAAGTATATTTGTGAAGGAAAAGAGGGCGATAAGCTTGCTCGGCGAGAATATTGAATACATTCTCGACCGAGGAAAGCGTAAAAATACATATCTTTGTATTTCTCAGGGTGAGCTTTTAGTGAGAATTCCGTCATGTCTATCTTTAAAAAATGCAGAGAAAATAATTCTCGAAAAGCAGGAATGGATACTTTCAAAGCTTATAAAGCATAGCATTTTAAAAACCGAGATTGCATTCGATGACAACTCTGAAATTAATATTTTTGGACAAGCTTATACAATTGAAATTATAAATAAGGCAAAGAATAATAATGCTGAAATTATAGGAAACAAGCTTGTGGTATATTTATCACGTGGCGAGGTTAAAACAATTATTGAAAAGTTTTTAAAAAAGATTTTTCAGCAAAAGCTAGATGAATACTTTGAGTATTTTTATAAAATTACTGGCTTAATGCCTAAGAAGGTTACCGCAAAAAAGCTGAATAGAAGCTGGGGAAGATGCAGTTCAGAAGGAAATATTTCCATCAGCAATAAACTTGTTGATTATCCATCGGCTGCACTTTACTATGTTGTTTTGCATGAAATCTGCCACTTGAAATATATGAACCACTCAAAAGAATTTTGGAATATGGTTGCATACTATATGCCTGAGTATAAGGAAGTCAGAAATCTTTTAAAATAAAAGCGATAGTAGTATGTTTATTGCCACACAGCGTGAAAAGATTGATAAAAAGATACGGAATATTAATGATTGACGGAGGTTTTATGATGGTAGTATCAATTAATGTGATTATTGACCTAAATAAGCTTTTAAGCAAAGAAAACGTAAAGGTTCATCTGCGTGATACTTGTGGAAAGCAGTCACTGTGGCTTGAAAAGATTGCCATAGATGAAATTTCCCCAAAAGCCTATGACATTATTAAAGATTATTTTAAGAAGGAAAACTTTAAGCTAGTATTCTGTGATGATAGAATAAACTTTTGGGTTGAATAAAGGAGAATAAAATGGATAACAAAGAGATTTTCAAAAGGATAGACCACACGGTATTAAAAGCAGTATCAAGCTGGGAAGACATTAAAAAGCTTTGCGATGAGGCAATAGAATACAACACAGCTTCTGTTTGCGTTCCACCGTCATATATTAAGAGAATAAAAAAGACTTACGGTGATAGTATAAATATCTGTTCAGTTATCGGATTCCCTTTAGGGTATAATACAACAGAAACAAAAGTTTTTGAGGCAAAAAAGGCTATTGAAGATGGGGCAAATGAAATTGATATGGTAGTCAACCTTGGCACCGTCAAAAATGGAAATTTTGACGCTGTAACAGACGAAATAAAACAGCTAAAAAACGCTATAGGTGTTAAAATTCTGAAGGTTATTATAGAAACCTGTTATCTCACTGAAGACGAAAAAATAAAGCTCTGCGAATGTGTCACAAATGGCAACGCTGATTATATAAAAACCTCAACAGGTTTTGGCTCATCAGGAGCAAATATAGATGATATTGAGCTTTTCAAAAAGCATATCGGAAAAAATGTAAAGATAAAGGCTGCGGGTGGAGTCAAGACAAAGGAAGACCTTGAAATGTTTATTAATGCTGGCTGTGATAGGATAGGAACAAGTTCAGCCATTACAATTCTAACATCAGGTGTTTCACAAGGATATTGATTTGAGGAGCGATAGAATGAATAACATAGAAAGAGTATTTTTAATTGTTCTTGACAGCGTTGGAATAGGTGAGCTCCCTGATGCGGATAAATACGGTGATAAGGGAAGCAATACACTCAAAGCCTGCTATAATACAGGGAAATTGAATATCCCAAATATGCAGAGCCTTGGTATTTTTAATATAGATGGTATTGATTTTGGTGATAAATGCAATGAGCCAAAGGGTGCTTATGGCCGAATGTTAGAAGCCTCAAAAGGCAAAGATACAACAATAGGGCACTGGGAAATTGGCGGAATAATTTCTGAAAAGCCATTGCCGACATATCCGAATGGTTTCCCCAAAAAGCTTGTTGATGAATTTGAAAATAAAACGGGCAGGAAGATCCTGTGCAACAAGCCATATTCAGGCACACAGCTCCTTCTTGACTATGGCAGAGAGCACGTTAAGACAGGTGACCTTATAGTTTATACTTCCGCTGACAGTGTATGGCAGATTGCTGCTCATGAGGACGTGGTGCCTGTTGAAAAGTTATATGAATACTGCCAGATAGCAAGAGAAATGCTCACTGGTGAGCATAATGTAGGGCGAGTTATCGCAAGACCTTTTGTGGGCGAATATCCAGATTATAAGAGGACTTCAAATCGTCACGATTTTTCACTTGAACCACCAAAGAATACTTTTCTTGATGAAATTAAAAAAGCGGGACTTGATACAATCGGTGTAGGAAAAATATATGATATTTTTGCCGGCAAGGGATTAAATGATTACACAAGAACAGTAAATAATTCTGACGGAATGGCAAAGACAATGCAATACGCTAACAAGGATTTTAAGGGAGTATGCTTTATAAATCTTGTTGATTTTGACATGGTGTACGGCCACAGGAATAATGCTGCTGGTTATACTGAGGCACTCAATACTTTTGATAATGAGCTTTCGGATTTGCTCGGAAAGCTTAGCGAAAATGATGTGCTTATGATAACAGCCGACCACGGGTGCGACCCGTCAACCCCAAGTACAGACCATTCACGAGAATATACACCCTTGCTTGTTGCAGGTCAGAAGATAAAGACTAATGTCAATCTTGGCACAAGAATGTGTTTTTCTGACATTGGGAAGACAGGATGTGACCTTCTCGGTGTAAATTCTGATATAGCAGGTCAATCTTTTGCTAATGAAATATTAAAATAGAGGTGTAGTATGACTGATAGAGAACTTATCAAGGAAGCTTTTCTTGCGATGGAAAAATCATATTCGCCGTACTCGGGATATAAAGTTGGTGCAGCACTTTTGTGTAAAAGTGGAAGGGTTTTTAGAGGATGCAATATAGAATCGTCAACATATTCTCCGACAAATTGTGCTGAAAGGACAGCCTTTTTCAAAGCAATTTCTGAAGGTGAGCTTGAGTTCGAAGCAATAGCAGTAACAGGCGGTCAAGGTGGAGAAGTTTCAAGTTATTTTTATCCCTGTGGTGTATGCAGACAGGTTATGGTTGAGTTTTGCGACATGAATAATTTTAGGGTTATAACGGCAAAAAGTGAGGATGATTATGAAGTTTGTATACTTGAGGAGCTTATGCCGAAAATGATAAAGCCCGAAAAAATATAGTTTAAAATTTATTTTAATCAACAGCAACATTTATATGTTGCTGTTTTTATTTTTATCAACTAATAAATTATTGTTTTGTGGGGAAATTATTTATATTACAATTAATTCATTTAAAAACTTTGATTATTATTGGAGGATATTATGAAAAGAATTTTCGCTTTATTTTTTGCCATATTAATTTCGGTATCTCTGACAGCCTGTCGTGGAAACAATGATGAGGGCAATGCTGACAAAAACGGAAAATATGAAATAGCATTGGTAACTGACTATGGTTCTGTTGATGATAAGTCATTCAATCAGGGCGCGTGGGAAGGCCTTGTTGACTATGCAAAGAAAAATAATAAGTCATATCAGTATTACAGACCAACAGAAAAATCAGTAGATGCTTATATTAATGCTTTCCAGATGGCAGTAAAAAACGGTGCTAAAATAATTGTATGCCCTGGCTTCTTATTTGAGCCGGCAGTTTTCAAGGCACAGGATATGTACAAGGATGTTAAGTTTGTCATACTTGACGGTGTTCCACAGGATGGTAGCTATAAGAATTTTAAAACAGCAGAGAATACTTATTCAATAGTATATGCAGAGGAGCAATCAGGTTTTCTTGCTGGGTATGCCGCAGTAAAGGATGGCTATAGGAAGCTTGGATTCATGGGCGGGATGGCTGTTCCAGCTGTTGTAAGATTTGGTTATGGATATGTTCAGGGAGCAGAATATGCAGCAAAAGAACTTGGGCTTAAGTCTGGTGAAATAAAAATCAAGTACACCTATACAGGCGGATTTGACCCAATGCCGGAATATCAGACTAAGGCAGCCTCATGGTATCAGAGCGGAACAGAAGTTATATTCTCGTGTGCTGCACTTGTTGTGAATAATGTTACTGCCGCAGCAGAAGCAGCAGGCAAGGATAAGTACGTTATAGGTGTTGACGTTGACCAAAAGGGTGAATCAAAGACAGTTATAACTTCAGCTATGAAAAATCTTCGCGGAACTGTTACAAAAGCATTGGAAGAATTCTATAACGATGAGTTCAGGGGCGGAAAGAATGATGTTCTCGGAGCAGAATCTGATGCACTAGGACTGCCGGATGATTTCTCACGTTTTAAAACATTTGACAAGGATGAATATAAAAAAATATATGAAAAAATCAAAGGAAATGATAACGATATTTCTGATTCAATAATCAAGGATACAAAGGACGGTAAACAGGTTTCAGTAAAGGATCTTCAAAAGTCATTGAAGCTTGTCAACCTTGAAGAAGTTAAATAATTCAAGTTGCAAGAGGATGTTTTATCATCCTCTTGTTGTTAATACTTATTATCACAAAGAGGTGGCAGTATGGAATATGTCGTAGAGATGCTTAATATTACAAAAAAGTTTTCAGGAATAAAGGCAAATGATAATATTACTCTTCATGTTAAAAAAGGTGAAATTCACGCACTTCTCGGGGAAAACGGTGCGGGAAAGTCAACCTTAATGAGTGTACTCTTCGGTATATATCAAGCTGATAAGGGTAGCATACGTATCCGTGGAAGAGATGTGCGCATTATGAACCCTAAGAATGCTAGTGACATGGGAATAGGAATGGTTCATCAGCATTTTAAGCTTGTAAGGGATTTTACTGTTCTTGAAAATATTATTCTTGGTGAAGAGACCTCAACTCTCGGCTTCCTTCGTATGGATGATGCACGTGATAAAGTTGAGCAGCTTAGCAAAAAATATAATATGAAAATAAATCCCGATGCAAAAATTTCAGAAATTTCTGTTGGTATGCAACAGCGTGTTGAAATTCTCAAAATGCTTTACAGAAATAATAATATTCTCATTTTTGATGAGCCGACAGCTGTTCTCACCCCTCAGGAAATTAACGAGCTTATGCAGATAATGAAGGGAATGGCAAGTGAGGGTAAATCAATAATTTTCATAACTCATAAGCTGAATGAAATTAAGGCCGTCGCTGATAACTGTACTGTTTTAAGGCGAGGAAAGCATATTGGCACTGTAAACGTCAATGAAACCACTAAAGAAGAAATGTCGGAAATGATGGTTGGCAGAAAAGTCAGCTTTAATGTTGAAAAGTCACCTTTTAAGCCAGGTGAAACTATACTTTCAGTACGAAATCTTTCAAAGAATTCTAAGCATGGCGGCAAGAAGGTTTTAAGTAATATTTCCTTTGAAGTCAGAAAGGGTGAAATACTCAGTATAGCTGGTATTGATGGCAATGGTCAGTCAGAACTTGTTGAGGCACTTACAGGACTCAATCCATCAGATGATGGACAGATAGTGTTAAGAGGGCAAGATATTTCAAAAAAAAGCATCAGACACCGCAATATGAAAGGGCTTGCTCATATACCAGAAGACAGGCACAAGCATGGGCTTATACTTGATTATTCTCTTGAAGAAAACCTTATTCTCAAAAGATATTTTACAAAGAGTTTTGCACCGAATGGTTTTATTCGTACGAGTTTTACAAGACCTTTTGCAAACAAGTTAATTTCAGAATTTGATATAAGAAGTGGTGAGGGAGCAAAGACAAAGGCAAGGAGTATGTCAGGTGGTAATCAGCAGAAAGCAATTATTGCAAGGGAAATAAATACGGATCATGATGTTCTTATAGCTGTTCAGCCGACAAGAGGTCTCGATGTTGGTGCTATTGAATATATTCACAAGCAACTTGTTGCAGAGCGTGAGGCGGGCAAGGCAATTCTTCTTGTATCTTTTGAAATTGATGAGGTAATGGACATTAGTGATAGGATTCTTGTAATGTATGAGGGAACAATAACAGCAGATTTAGACCCAGAGGCAATAACAGTAAATGACCTTGGGTTGTATATGGCTGGTTCAAAAAGGAGTGTAGCTGAGTGAATAGAATAAAAAGTTTTTTTGCATCTGATAATCATTCAGCAGTGCTTTCATCAATTATTGCAATAATAGTCGGTCTTGTTTTTGGTTTTCTTATTCTTCTTATAAGTGATTTGAATAATGCGTGGAATGGTTTTGCTACCATTCTTTCAGGGGGCTTTGCTGGTGGACTCCGTGGTGTGGGTGATGTATTCTATTATGCAGTTCCTGTAATGATGACAGGACTTGGTGTGGCTTTTGCATTTAAGACAGGTCTTTTCAATATTGGTGGACCTGGTCAATTCATTTTCGGGGCATACTGTGCAATACTTGTTGCTATCAAATTCACATTTCTACCTGGATCTTTAAAATGGCTTGTTCCGCTCATTGTAGCAATGATTGGTGGAGCATTATGGGCTTCAATTCCTGGCATACTTAATGCTTATTTTAAAGTTAATATCGTAATTGGCTCTATAATGATGAACTATATCGGAATGTATATTACAAATTATCTCATAAAGCTTACTGTGTTTGATTCTACAAAGAATATGACTCTCCCTGTACCACAAGGTTCTACATTGCCTACTGGTGGTTTAGATAAAATATTCCCGTTAAGCAGTATCAATATCGGTATTTATATAGCAGTTATAATGGTTTTATTAATGTATATTCTTCTTGAAAAAACAAAGACGGGATATGAACTCAAAGCCTGTGGCTTCAATAGAGATGCTGCAAAATATGCAGGTATCAATGAAAAAAGGAATATTATCGTTTCAATGATGATATCAGGGGCGCTGATGGGATTGGGAGGTGCTATAATGTACCTTTCTGCATCAGGCAAGCATATATCTGTTGTGGATGTTCTTGCTCCTGAAGGCTTTAATGGAATTCCAGTTGCACTCCTTGCATTGAACAATCCATTCGGGGTATTTTTCGCAGCAATATTTATAGCTTATATTACAGTAGCGGGTTTTTATATGCAGTCTTATGGTTTTGTCCCTGAAATTATCGATATAATTATTTCAACAATAATTTATTTCAGTGCTTTTGCTCTTGTACTTCGCGGAATAATTTCAAAGGCTGTTCTGAAAAGTGAGCAAGAGGGAAACGGAGGTTAAAAACAAATGAATACTTTCTATTTTCTCGTTCAGCAGACAATGTTCTTTTTTATTCCTCTGATGATTGTTGCACTCGGCGGAATGTTCAGCGAAAGCAGTGGTATTATCAATATTGCTCTTGAGGGTATAATGGTAATCGGTGCTTTCTTCGGATTGTTGTTTGTGAGTCTTAATCAGGATACTATGACTGGACAAAGCTTACTGATAATTGCTATGCTTATTTCAATAGTTGTAGGAATTATATTTTCACTGTTTCATGCCTTTGCTTCAATTAATCTTAAAGCTGATCAGACAATTAGCAGTACAGCACTTAATATGTTTGCGCCTGCCTTCTGTATCTTTGCAGCAAGGGTCGTACAGGATGTTCAGCAGATAAGCTTCAGGAATACCTTTAGAATTGAAAAGGTAACATGGTTCGGTGATATTCCGATAGTTGGGAAGATGTTTTTTCAGAACACATATATAACTACCTATATAGGTATTGCAATTCTTATAATATCAAGTATAATTTTATATAGAACAAAGTTTGGACTTCGTCTGCGTTCCTGTGGTGAGAATCCCCAGGCGGCTGAGTCAGTCGGTATAAGTGTATATAAAATCCGTTACGCTGGTGTAATACTTTCTGGTGCACTTGCTGGACTTGGTGGAATAGTATATGTTATCCCGACCTCAACAAACTTTAACGCAACAGTTTCAGGCTATGGCTTTTTAGCACTTGCCGTTCTTATTTTTGGTCAATGGAAGCCGTGGAAGATTCTCCTCGCTGCATTGTTTTTCGGAGTTATGAAAACACTTGCAGCGGCTTATTCCGGAATACCGTTTTTCCTTAAAATAAATATTCCTGACACATTCTATAAAATACTGCCATATGTAGCAACACTGATTGTTCTTTCGTTTACTTCAAGAAAATCACATGGGCCAGTAGCCGCAGGAATACCTTATGATAAGGGTGCAAGATAAATAATAACATTAATTAAGGGGGACAAAAAATGCAGACAGAAGATGGAAAGCAATATCACATTCGGTGTAAAGAGGGCGATGTAGGAAGATACGTTCTACTCCCTGGTGATCCCTTCAGAACAGATTTAATAGCAACCTACTTCGATGATGCAAAGCTTATTGCACACAATCGTGAACACAAGACATGGACAGGTTACCTTGACGGTGAAAAGGTAACTGTCACTTCAACAGGCATGGGATGTCCTTCTGCTGCTATTGCGGTTGAGGAACTGATAAAATGTGGTGCTGATACTTTTATAAGAGTCGGCACAGCAGGAAGAGTCAGTGACAGGGCACAGGACATGACACTTGATGGTGTTATCAATACTGCGGCTGTTCGTGATGAGGGAACGACAATTCATTACGTACCGATTGAGTTCCCAGCAGTTGCTGACAGGCATGTAGTTGATGCTCTTGCAAGAGCGTCAAAAAATCTTGGCTATAACTTTATTGAAGGAATAACTCAGTCAAAGGATTCATTCTATGGTCAGCATGAACCTGACAATATGCCAGCATCAATAAGACTTCACGAAAGATGGGAAGCTTGGAAAAAGGCAGATGTTCTTACAAGTGAAATGGAAGCTGCGGCAATTTTTGTGATATCATCTATCAGAGGTTGCAGAGCGGCATCAATAATGTCATTTTTAAATACTGATATTAAAAAGAATATTGAGGTCGCACGAGATGCAATCAGAATTCTTGTTAAGGAAGATAAGCAGAAATAATAAAAACAGCCTTGCAATAATAGCAAGGCTGTTTTCTTCATTCTACTGATATGGCATCTACTGGGCAACTACTTTCAGCTTCAAGAGCATCATCCTGACTTGACTCAGGCACATCATCATTAATTGCTATTGCAAGACCATCGGAATCCATTGAGAAAACGTCCGGACAGATTGATGGACAAAGTTCGCATCCGATACAAGTATCCTTATCAACTTTTGCTTTCATATTACACCCCCTGATTAAATTATTTTATGTCTTTAATTAAAAATTATACCTTTTCATCAATTAGCACTCTCTATAGGCGAGTGCTAATATTTACAATTTAGAAATAATAATATAACATTATATTAATAGTGTGTGGATATAATAAAATCATAAGATTAATATTAATCTAATAAAAAAAGAGAGCGATTGCAATGCAGAACTCAATTAAGCGGTCGGTTTCGCCGTCTGCAATAATGTAAATTTCTTTTAAATTATTATGGAGGGATAAGTATGTTTGATTTAACACCATATGGCTATAAGCCAAAGAATATTTTTAAAGCTTTTGATGATTTTGAGAAGAACTTCTTCCGTGGATTTGACGCTGATTTTCG
>JAEWZG010000097.1 GCA_023395435.1 Bacillota bacterium | reverse complement strand
GTGAAAATGTACTGAGCCATTTTCGGATTCCATCTTCTTGTCTGATGTCCGAAGTGAACACCTGCTTCAAGAAGTTGTTTCATTGATACTACACCCATGGTAGTTACCTCCTGTTTGGTTTTAAATTTTCCTCCGCAGGATTTAACTTGTGCCACACCTTGAAAAACAAGGACCAAACACAAAAATGCCTGCGTGTGAATTGCTTTAATATTATACCATAATACACTATAATATTCAACATAATAAGTTTTGTCTATTTCAACAAACTTTCAAAACTAAATGACTTTGTTTTTGTGTGATAAGACAAATCATCATAGGATACAAGAATGGTATCTTCACCAATCAATTCAATTTCATCACATTTAATTATTAAATCTTCTTCTCTTCCAAAAAGACCGAAAAGACGTGGGCGCCCATAAACGATAAGTGCTAATACAGTCGCCTCTTTCATATTGATCTCAACATCATCAACGAAGCCAAGCTTTGCGCCATTCTTGATATTTATTACTTCCTTGTTTCTCAGATCACCAAGACTGCATACCAAAGCTATCACCTCAATTACAGATATATGCCTATCTATAATACTATGCAGAAACATGTTATTCAATTCGCCTATTATTTGTCTTCAAGGATTTTCTTGCGATATTCTGACGCCGATTGTTCAGTTTTATTATCACCGAAGTTATAATAAATTTTATTATTAATTTTATCAGGCAAGTATTGCTGTTTTACATAATGGTTAGGGAAATTATGCGGATACAAATAATACTGCCCTTTTATTGAAGCATCTTCACCGTCATAATGCTTGTTTTGAAGGTGACGAGGAATGCTTCCGACGTTTCCATTCCTTATATCAGCAAGTGCTGAATCAATAGCAATTTCTGCACTATTTGATTTTGGAGAAGTACATAAAAGAATAATAGCCTGAGCCAAAGGGATACGAGCCTCCGGCAACCCTAACTGCAAAGCACTATCTACACATGACTTAACAATTGTTATAGCCATTGGATATGCAAGACCAACATCTTCACTTGCAGTAACAAGCAATCGTCTGCAAAGAGATGGTAGGTCACCAGCCTCCATTAAACGTGCTGCATAATGCAAAGCCGCATTTTCATCAGAACCACGTATTGACTTCTGAAAAGCTGACATTATATCATAATGCTCGTCGCCTTCTTTGTCATAACGCATATTACTTCGTTGAGTTAGCTCTTTTGCTTTTTCCAGTGTAACAAGAAGACGTTCACCGTTATTATCACCAGAAAGAACACATAGCTCAACAGTATTTAGGGATTTCCTAACATCTCCCCCACAACCTTTAGAAATATGCTCTGCTACGCCATCCTCAAGTTTTATATTAAGATTAAGCTCACTAGCCATTATCTTAAAAGCACGCTTTATGGCTGGTATTATTTCGTCATCAGTTACAGGCTTGAATTCAAAAACTGTTGAACGGCTTAAAATTGCATTATATACATAAAAATATGGATTTTCTGTTGTTGAAGCAATTAATGTTATCTTCCCGTTTTCAATATATTCAAGCAATGATTGCTGTTGCTTTTTATTAAGGTATTGAATTTCATCAAGATAAAGAAGAATTCCATTATAGCCGTCAATCGTTTCAGTCTGACTGATAATTTCCTTAATATCAGCAACAGAAGCAGATGTTCCATTAAGCTTAAACATTTGCTTCATTGTATTGTTTGCAATAATTCTTGCTATTGTTGTTTTACCGACACCAGAAGGCCCGTAAAAAATAAGGTTAGGAATATTTCCACTTTCAATTATTCTTCTAAGAGCCTTACCTTCGCCAAGCAAATGTTTTTGTCCGACTATATCGTCAAGTTTTTCAGGACGAATTCTATCCGCCAATGGTGCTGACATTATTTCACCTCTTTTTAAAGCCATTGTATAAATGCTGTTTTATCTTCGGAATTAAATCCTGCTTTTCTATAAAAATCAAGAGTGCTTTTTTCTTTACTTCCAGTCAGCAGCATTATCTTGTAACAATCATTATCCTTTGCAACTCTTTTTGCATAATCAAGAATTGCCGATGCATAACCTCTATTACGATATTTTTCATGTGTTACTACATTTTCTACGAATGCATATGGACGTTGATTGTGTGTTAAATTCGGAATAACCACTAAAACACAGGAAGAAATAATCTTCTCGTTAAGGCATCCAAGAATAATATGATTATCCCTGTCATCAATTATTTTATTCCATACTGCTTTTATTTTATCATCTATCAACGGTATTGGATTATTATGCAAATTTTTATACAATTCAAGTAGCTGATTAATGTCATTCCGTCTTGCGTCACGAATTTCAAGTTGCATATTCTTCCTCCAACATATTAAACCAAACTTACATTAAAATTTTCGTCTATTTTCTTTACTTTTATTAAGAATATTAGTCCAAATATAAGTAATGGGAGAAATAATGACATATTCACTAACTCATCAATATAATTAACTGTTTGAATTGTTAAAGGTTTTCTTACAGCTCCATATGATGCAACATCACCAATACCACTTGCAATATCAAATAGAGCGTGTAGAATTCCACATAGCCACAAACTGAAATCGCATCTTATAAGAATTGCTGCAAGCATTACACCTATAAAAGTTGCATATCCAACTTGACATAATGTAGTAACAAGTCCAGCTTTTCCTGACAGGTAATTTTGAATATGACCAAGCCCAAATATAATACTCGAAAATAATACAGCAAAGTAGATTCCTTTTTTGCTCTTACCCCAAGCTTTTAAAAGCAAACCCAATGCCAATCCTCTGATAACTACTTCCTCAAAAATCCCGACGCCAAGACAAGAAATAATCATTAGAAAAAGTAGGGGTATTTTATCAGAGCTGATTGCTTTAAATTCAATATTTAAGATAATATAAACTATAAATACAATGCTAAATAATAAATACTTCATTTTCCAATTAAACTTGAAATTATTTATTATATTAACTTTATACATAATAAAAATTATTGCTGATATTCCCATTGCTCTGCTAATAGTCCCAAATATGTATCGAACATATAAATCTTTTTTATCAAGAGAAAATCCAAACAATGAAGTGCATCGCAAAAAAAGATTAGGCATAATTATTATAAAAATAATTATTGCCAAAGCAGAAAAAATAGTTGCTATAATAACTGAACTTAATTTTGTTGATTTTATCATAAAAACCTGCCTTTACACTATAATAATGCTTTTTATTTAATAAAAGCAGGGATAACCCTGCTTTTATTATTTATTCGTAAAGTGGATATTTGTTGCAAATTTCTGTTACGCCAGCACGTATCTTGTCAGCATTGTTCTCAAAATCTGTAGCTGTGAGATAAATATATTCAGCAATCTTTTCCATATCCTCAGTTTTGAGTCCTCTTGATGTTACTGCCGGAGTACCTATTCTGACACCACTTGTTACAAATGGACTCTGTGGATCGTTTGGAATAGCATTCTTATTGACAGTGATATATACTTCATCAAGTCTCTTCTCAAGCTCTTTGCCTGTTATATTGAATGGCTGCAAATCAACAAGCATAAGATGATTGTCTGTTCCGCCAGAAACAAGGTTGAATCCGCGTTTTACAAGTCCTTTTGCAAGCGCCTGAGCATTATCAATTACCTGCTGCGCATATTCTTTGAATTCTGGCTTTAATGCTTCGCCAAAGCAAACAGCCTTAGCAGCAATAACGTGCATTAATGGTCCGCCCTGAATTCCAGGGAAGATTGCTTTATTAATCTTCAGAGCAATTTCTTCATTGTTTGTGAGGATAAGTCCGCCACGAGGGCCTCTGAGTGTCTTATGTGTTGTTGTTGTAACAACGTCAGCATATGGTACAGGTGACTGGTGAAGACCAGCAGCAACAAGTCCAGCAATATGTGCCATATCAACCATTAAATATGCGCCAACACTTTTTGCAATGTTTGATAGTTTTTCAAAATCAATTGCTCTTGGATATGCACTTGCACCAGCAACAATAAGCTTTGGATTATGCTCCTTTGCAAGGGCTTCAACCTTATCATAATCAATTGTTTCATCATCACCAAGACCATAAGGAACGAAATTATAGTATTTTCCTGAAATATTTACTGGTGAACCATGTGTTAAATGTCCTCCATGAGCAAGGCTCATGCCGAGTACTGTGTCACCTGGGTTAATTAAAGCAAAGTATACCGCTGTATTTGCCTGAGCACCTGAATGAGCCTGAACATTTGCATACTTTGCGCCAAAAAGCTTGCATGCTCTTTCAATAGCAATATTTTCAGCAATATCAACGCATTCGCATCCGCCGTAGTATCTCTTTCCTGGATAGCCCTCAGCATATTTATTTGTAAGAACAGTTCCCATAGCAGCCATTACTGCTGGTGAAACTATATTTTCACTTGCAATAAGTTCAAGATTCCTTCTCTGTCTTTTAAGTTCAAGATTTAGTGCATCCCCAACCTCTTTATCAAACTCCATAACATAACCAATAGTATCAACTAATTTATCGCTCATTATCTTCCGCTCCTTTAAAAATGTTATTTTCATTATAACCCATAGCATTATAAATTTCAACAGTTTTCCATTCTATACTGCCCAATAATTATGAAAATACTGTTATATCGTAATATGAATGTTGAAAGTTCACTATTAATATGCTATACTTTAAATTGAATTTATAAATGGAGGGTAATTATGCCGATTAAAATACCAAATAATTTACCAGCATATTCTACGCTGGAAAATGAAAATATATTTGTTATGTCTGACGATAGGGCTGACCATCAGGATATACGTCCATTAAAAATAGGCATTCTTAATCTTATGCCCAAAAAAATAGAAACTGAAACACAGCTTTTAAGACTATTAAGTAATACACCTTTACAGGTAGATATTGAGCTTATTCAGCTTTCTTCACATGAGTCAAAAAATACTTCTGCTGAACATATGCTTAGATTCTATAAAACTTTTGATGAAATTAAGGATGAAAAGTTTGACGGTCTTGTTATTACTGGTGCTCCTATTGAACATCTTGAATATGAAGAAGTTGACTACTGGGATGAGCTTTGCGAGGTAATGGATTGGTCAAAATCTAGTGTTTTTTCAACTCTACATATCTGCTGGGGGGCACAGGCTGGACTGTATCACCACTATGGCATACCTAAATATCTTCTGAAAGAAAAAATGTTCGGCGTTTTTCCACACAGAATTATTGGTGAAAACAATCCATTGTTGAAAGGTTTTGACGATGTATTTTATGTTCCACATTCAAGACTTACAGAGGTAAGAAGAGAGGATATTGACAAAGTTCCAAAGCTTGAAGTTCTTACCGAATCTGATATCAGCGGTGTTAATACAGTATGTGATCAGACAAACAGACAATACTTCATTTTCGGTCATTCTGAATATGACAGGAACACTCTTGCTAATGAATTCTTCAGAGATTTAAGTAAAGGACTTGATATTAAAGTACCATATAATTATTTTCCTGATAATGATCCTGAAAAAACTCCGAAATCACAATGGTGCTGTCATGCGAACCTGATGTTTTCAAACTGGCTTAACTACTGTGTATACCAACAGACTCCTTTTAATCTTAATGAACTTTCTGAAATACAGATATAAAAAAATCCTTGCATAATATTTATGCAAGGATTTTAATTGTGCAAACAACCACCGACTATGTCGGTGGAGCGGAAAAAGCTTTAGCGTGGGGAAGGGAATAAAAACTCCTTTTGTTGTATAATAAAAGTGCGGTCTGGCAACTGCACAAAAACAACAA
>JAEWZG010000032.1 GCA_023395435.1 Bacillota bacterium | reverse complement strand
TTGAAACCATACCGATATCATAAAGGAATTTATGCCAGAAACGTGAATACAACAAGTGAAGAGTTGTATGCTCCATACCGCCGTTATACCAGTCAACAGGCATCCAGTAATCAAGAGCTTCTTTTGCTGCAAGTCTGTCCATATTTGTTGGATCACAGTATCTTAAGAAGTACCATGATGAACCAGCCCACTGTGGCATTGTATCTGTTTCACGCTTTGCAGGTCCACCACAATGCGGACAGGTTGTATTTATAAAACTATCAAGCGTTGCAAGTGGTGATTCACCGTTGTCGGTTGGCATATAGCTTTCAACATCAGGCAATTTTAATGGCAATTCACTTTCAGGAATTGCAACATAGCCACATTTATCACACTTAACTATAGGAATAGGCTCGCCCCAGTATCTCTGGCGTGAGAACACCCAATCACGAAGCTTAAAGTTTACCTTTGAAACTCCCTTGTCTTTATCTTCAAGCCATTCTTTTATTTTTACCTTAGCTTCTTCTACTGACAAGCCATTAAGGAAATCGCTGTTCACCATTGTGCCTATTGCACAGTCAGTGAAGGCTTCTTTCTCAACATCTCCGCCAGAAACTACTTCAATGATAGGGAGATTAAATACTTTTGCGAATTCATAGTCACGTGTATCGTGAGCAGGAACAGCCATAATTGCACCTGTTCCGTAAGTCATAAGAACATAGTCAGAAATAAAGATTGGAATTTCTCTTCCGTTTACAGGATTGATTGCTTTAACGCCTTTAAGTTCAACACCTGTTTTATCCTTATTCATTTCTGTTCTGTCAAAATCAGATTTCTTTGCTGATTTTTCCTGATAAGCTTTTATGTCATCCATATTTGAGAGCTTATCAGCCCATTTTGATATCATTGGATGTTCAGGAGCAATAACCATATAGGTTGCACCGAATAATGTATCCGGACGGGTTGTATAAACCTTAAGCTTATCACCTGTTGTTGTGTCAAAATCAACCTCAGCACCAGTTGAACGGCCAATCCAATTTGTCTGTGTAGCCTTGATTCTGTCTGAATAATTAACTTCGCTTAAATCATCTAAGAGACGTTGGGCGTATTCAGTGATTTTGAGCATCCACTGGCTTTTAACTTTTCTGACAACTTCGCCACCGCAACGCTCACAGCATCCGCCGACAACTTCTTCATTTGCTAAAACAACCTTACATGAAGTACACCAGTTTACAGCCATTTCCGACTTATAGGCAAGACCCTTCTTGAACATCTGAAGGAATATCCACTGTGTCCACTTAAAATAATTAGGGTCTGTTGTATTAATTTCTCTTGCCCAGTCAAATGATAGTCCAAGGGCCTTAAGCTGTGATTTGAAACGTGCAACGTTCTTTTCAGTAACTATTGCAGGGTGAATTTTGTTCTTAATAGCATAATTTTCTGTAGGGAGACCAAAAGCATCCCATCCCATTGGGAATAATACGTTATATCCCTCAAGCCTTCTCTTTCTTGAAACAATATCCATAGCAGTATATGGACGCGGATGTCCTATATGCAAGCCTTGTCCTGATGGATAAGGGAATTCAACTAAAGCATAGAATTTAGGTTTTGAGTAATCATTCTCTGACTTGAATGTTTCATTTTCATCCCATATTTTTTGCCACTTGCCTTCAATTGAGGTGAAATCGTACTTCATTTTTACCATTCCTTTTGTAATTTTGTTATTGTTAATCAAGAAACTGTTTTACTTCAACCTTTTCGCCGTCAGACCATAATCTTTCTAGTGAATAGTATTCTCTTGTTTCTTTATAGAATATATGAACAACGATATCTGAATAATCAAGTAAAATCCAGTTTGAACCGTTGTAGCCTTCTGTTCTTGTTGGAACTATGCCTACTTCCTTAAGTTGAAATTCAACCTCATCAGCAAGTGATTTTGTATGAGTCGTACTTGTACCTGTTGCAATTACAAAATAATCAGCAATGATTGTAAGATCCTTTATGCCGATAACTTCAATATCTTCAGCTTTCTTTGTATCAAGAGTTTTCACAATTTTCTTAAGAATTTCGTTTTGATTCATATATTTCTCCTTTATAACAAATTATATTTACTTTCTGTCTTTAAATAATAATTATACGCTTTAATTGTGCATTGAGGAATAGTATTGCTCTTTGAAACTGAATCTGTAATGGAGAATTTCAATGCATAAATCATTCCCTCATCAAGATTCTTCTCACATATCTTTCTTATCTGCGCGATATCCTTATAGCTTCTGTCAGCTGATGTCAAATCAGCAAGGTATATTATTTTTTCCAGCGTGGACATTCCCGCTCTTGCAACAGTATGATAACGGATTGAATTTAAAATGTCCTCATCATCTATTCCGTAATGAACTCTTATAAACTCAGCGCCTGCTATCGCATGCCATAAAGGACGTGATTTCTTTTCAACCTCATCAACATCCATTAAAGATGAGAGGACATAAGCTTCCTGCTCTTTCGGTGGAATTTCCTTACAAACATCATGAAGAAGTCCCGCAAGATATGATTTATCTTCATCAAAGTAATTTATTTTCGCAAGAATTTTTGCCTGCTGCGCAACGTTAACGCTGTGGATATATCTTTTCTTTGACAACCTGCTTTTCAACAAGCTTTTAATCTCTTCATAATCGGGTTGCTCGTACAATTGTAACACTCCGTATATTAAGTATATAGTTTTTTGCTCGCTATATATTTTACAACTTTTTCTGGTAAATAGCAAGTATATTGCTCATTATTGACTATTAGCTCCCTAAGTTTAGTTGATGAAATCTCATATGGCTCAACATCAACAATAATACATTTTCCACCCATTGCAATTAGTTTTTGTGCATACGGTTTTATTTTTTCAATATCGGCTTTGCTTCTTGCCGCTGCAACAATTGTACAAAGCTTTAGTATCTTTTGATATTCCTTCCACTCATGAAAGGTAAGAAGCATGTCGCTACCGATAATCAAATAAAACTCATCGTGTGGATATATAGTTTTAAGATGCTCTAGCGTGAGGATTGTATAGCTCTTTCCACCTTGTATTATCTCATAATCACTTATCTCAGCTTTTGGGTTATCCTCAAATGCAAGGCGACACATTTCAAGTCTCGCATCGTCATAGGCAAGATCAGGCGTTAGCTTATGTGGCGGAATATTTGTCGGTATAACAAGTATTCTATCAAGACTGACTTTTTCGCTTATTCTGTCGACAAGGTTAACATGGCCGTTATGGATTGGGTTAAAGGTTCCACCAAAAATTCCTGTTTTCATTTACTTTAACTCAATTTTTGGCTCTTTAGGATTTTTCTTATAGAGAACAAATTTACTTCCGATAACCTGAACTACATCTGCACCTGTCTTCTGAGCAAGCTCTTCCGCAGCTTCCTTTGAAGAATACAATGAATTATCAAGGACACGAAGCTTTATTAATTCCCTTGCTTTTAAAGCATCATTAACTTGTACAACAAGTGTGTCAGGCACTCCACCTTTTCCTATCTGAAGGATCGTATCCATTGAATTTGCAAGTCCTCTGAGATATGCTCTTTGTTTACTTGTCAACATTATTTTTCTCCTCTTTTAAAAAGTCAAGTAGTTTTGATAAAGCTACTGCTCTCTGACTTATTCTGTTTTTTTCTTGGTCAGAAATTTCTGACATACTTTTATCACCAATGTAGAAAATTGGGTCATATCCAAATCCGTTTTCGCCCTTTGGCTCAAGACCGATGTGTCCCTCACACTCACCACGGAAGTAATGAACTTCGCCTTTAGGTGAAATATATGTTATAACACATACAAAGCGTGCTGTTCGATTTTCAACTGGGACGCATTCAAGCTCGTCTAATATCTTTTTATATCTATCTTTGTCAGATAAACCTTCTCCACCATAACGTGCTGAATATACACCCGGTGCTTTATTAAGGTAATCTACTTCAAGTCCACTATCATCAGCGATAACTCCGCTGTGGCTAGTATCATATAAAGCCTTTGCCTTAATAAGTGAGTTTTCTTCAAAGGTTGTTCCTGTTTCGTCAGGGTTAAGGTTATATCCAGCGTCAGATTGTGAAATTACATCATAGCCGACCTTGGATAAAATCTTTGACATTTCTTTTATTTTGCCCTTATTATTGGATGCAAGGATAATTTTCATACGACCTCTTTCAATTATTCAAAAAGTGCGTTAACAAAATCAGCATTGTCAAATGGCTGAATATCATCAATCTTTTCGCCGACTGTAACAATTTTTACTGGCAATTTTAGTTCATCAGCAATAGATATTATTATTCCACCTTTTGCTGTTCCGTCAAGCTTTGTGAGGATTATTCCTGTAATATCAGCAACTTCCTTGAACTGCTTTGCCTGATTTACTGCGTTCTGTCCTGTTGTTGCATCAAGTGCAAGAAGAATTTCAAGAGCACAGCCCTCAGCTTGTGTATTGATAATCTTTGAAATCTTTTTAAGCTCGTCCATAAGATTTTTCTTATTATGGAGACGTCCTGCTGTATCACAAATAACAACGTCGACTTTCCTTGCCTTTGCGGCAGTTACTGCGTCAAATACAACTGCCGCTGGGTCCGAGCCTTCATTGTGCTTTATAATATCAACGCCAGCACGGTCTGTCCATACTTCGAGCTGGTCTATTGCTGCTGCTCGGAATGTATCAGCCGCGGCGACAAGAACTTTCTTTCCATCTTTTTTAAGCTGGTTTGCAAGTTTTCCAATTGTTGTTGTCTTACCTACGCCATTAACACCAATAACCATAATAACTGAAGGTGTCGTTGACATATCAATAGGTTTATTTTCACCGAGCATTTCAATCATAATTTCTTTTATAAGATTCTTGATGTTTGCTGGGTCCTTTTCACCTGTCTTTTTCACACGTTCACGAAGTTCAGCACATATTTTTACTGATGTGTTTACTCCAATGTCGCTTAAAATAAGTGTTTCTTCAAGCTCGTCAAAAAGATCCTCATCAATTTTTGTAAATGAATTAAGTATCCCCTCAATTCCGCCCATCATTGAATCCTTTGTTTTTTTCAAGCCCTGTTTAAGCTTTTCAAATAAGCCCATAGTAATCTCCTACTCATTAATATTGATATCTTTAGTATTGTCCATTTTAAGAAGCTTAGATATACCCTTCTGTTGCATTGTTACACCATAAAGAACATCGGCTTCTTCCATTGTACCACGTCTGTGGGTAATTGTTATAAACTGAGTGGTACCTGTGAATTTTCTAAGGTATGCGGCATATTTGGAAACATTGACATCGTCAAGTGCAGCCTCAATTTCATCAAGAATACAGAATGGCGACGGACGAAGCTTCAAGATAGCAAAATAAATTGCTATTGCTATGAATGCCTGCTCTCCACCTGAAAGAAGACTCAGGCTCTTGATTACTTTACCCGGAGGAGCAACATTTATTTCAATACCTGACTCAAGAATATTTGAAGGATCAGTGAGGATCAATTCTGCTTTTCCTCCCCCGAATAATTCCACAAATATGCTCTTAAAGTTGCTGTTAATCTGGTTGAAGCTTTCAGTGAAAATTTCCTTCATATTTGAAGTGAGGTCGTCTATAAGTTTTTCAAGCTCTGCTTTCGAACTTTCAACATCATTAAGCTGCTTTGACATAAATTCATATCTTTCAGAAACTTCTTTATATTCTTCTATTGCTGCAACATTGACGCTGCCAAGATTTTTGATTTTATTCTTGATTTCATTCAGCTGCTTCTGTGCACTAAGAATATCCTCAACCTCAATAGCAATTGCGACAGCTTCTGACTTTGAGAGCTGATACTGCTCCCACATATCAGAAATAATTGTGTCATATTCCTTCTGTATAGAAATTTTTCTTTCAGAAACCTTTGCAAGCTCTCTTGATAGATTTTCTTTTTCATCATTCATAATCTTTTGAAGATTACGCTTTTCATTAGCTTCAATTTCAAACTTCTGGTGATTTTTCTGTTCAGCCATAATGAGTACATTTACATTTTCAATGGCTGATTTTGAAGCATCAAGGGCAGTTTTCTTTTCCTGAATACAAGCTTTTTTCTGTGCTATAATTGCATTTTGCTCTTCAATCTGTTGATTAATTATCACAAAGTCATTTTCAGTATTTGTTACTGTTGCCTTTAGTTGTTCAATACTCTGCTCGCAAGATTCAATATCCTTTGAAAGTTCAATCTGCTTCATCTTATACATTGATAGCTTTTCTGACATAATCTCACGCTTGTCCTGATAGCTTTCAATTTTATTTTGTGTCTGTGAAATAAGAAGTTCCTTTTCTGTAATTTCCTTTTCACATAAAGCTAAATCAGTCCTTGATTTATCAATTGTTGTTTGCAGATTTTCAAGCTTTATTTCAGAAGAATTAATGCTATTTTCTGCACTTTCAAGATTATCTTCCATCTGGTCAAGTATAAGAGTAATATGCTTTAGTTCAGAATCGAATCGAATTTTATCTGAGGTAACAAGATTTATATCTTCCTTGACAGCCTCAACATCGATGATAAGCTTATCAACCTCAGCCTGATACTGTGATAGTTTTGTTTTAAGCTGTTCATAAGTTTCGGACAATGCAGAAATCTGTTCTTTAATTGTAATAATTTCATTCTTTCGTGTGAGAACTCCAGTAGAACGTGATGTGCTTCCTCCAGTAAAAGAACCACCTGCGTTGATTACCTGACCATCAAGAGTAACTATCTTGAATTTATAACCATATCTTTTTGAAATAGCAGTAGCAAGATCAATATCCTCTGCTATAACAATTCTTCCTAAAAGTGAGCTTATAATACCCTCATAAGCCTTATCAAATGTAACAAGCTCGGAAGCAAGTGCAACATAGCCTTCCTGCATATCAAGATTTTTTTCGCTTAGTGCATAGCCTTTCACGGATGTTATCGGCAGGAAGGTAGCACGTCCTGCGTTCTTTTCTTTTAAAAGGCTTATACAACGTTTCGCAGTATCTTCACTTTCAACAATTATATTCTGCAATGCTCCACCAAGAGCAGTTTCAATAGCGACACCATACTTGCTGTCGACCTTTATAAGCTGTGCAACAGAACCTTTGATTCCGCCGATTCTTCCCGACTTGCCCGCTTTGATGACTTCCTTAACAGAAAAAGCAAAGCCCTCCATACTATTTTCAAGGTCAGTGAGGAGGTGTTCCTTCTGTGTCAATTCACGGATTTTTAAGTCTATATTGGAATATTCTTTTCTAGCACTTTCAAGCTGTGAGTTTTTCCTCTCAAGGAGCTTTGAATAACCTGAAAGCTTATTATTGTGCTCTTCTAAGGTTTCTTCAATTTTACCCTGAGTCTGAATTATTTCTGCTTTTTCTTTGGTGTATGTAGAAATAACGTGTGCAAGTTCTTCTTTATTAGTTTCTGTCTGCTCGATAAGCGCTTTTGTTTCATCAATAGAAGCAGAGGTTGAATTAATAAGGAAGTTCAGCTCAGATTTCTTGATATAAAGCTTATTTACATCTGAATTAATCTCAGCAAATGACTTGCCAAACTCGTCAGACTGTGCAGAAAGTGTTCCAAACTGTTCAGATATATCAGTAATATTCTTATTATTTTCAATATCATCTGACTTTAATTTTTCAAGACGTGATCTTTCACTTTCAATTTTTTCAGCAGTCTGTTGAACAGAAGCATTTGAAAGACTAATTTTATCATTATATGAATTAATAAGGTTATTTATATGTACTATATCATTTTCAAGTACAGCAATGTCAGCATATTCCTGAGAATTCTTGCGCTCAATATCTGAAATCTGATTGCGAAGCTCTTCAATTTTTACACTACATTTCTGCATATTGCTATATGCAAGATTTATTGCATTTTCAATATCGTCAATTTCATTTTCTTTATTTTCATATTCAGTTGTACGGATAAGGAAATTTTCTTCAAACTCGTTAAGGTTTGATTTAAGCTGATTTAACTTATAAAGCCATACTGAAAGCTCAAGACCTTTTTTCTGCTCAGCGAGTGTTAAGAATTTTGTTGCCTTTTCGGATTGAATTCTTAAAGGTTCAACTCGGGTTTCAAGCTCAGAAATAATATCACGGAGCCGAAGGATATTTTCCTGGGCTGAATTAAGTCTTCTCTGCGCTTCTTCCTTTTTATAGCGGAATTTTGATATACCAGCGGCTTCCTCAAAAATTTCACGACGTTCGTTGCTCTTACTGCTAACAATATCAGCGACTTTACCCTGACCTATGATTGAATATCCGTCACGACCAAGTCCCGTATCCATAAAAAGCTCAAGAACATCCTTAAGTCTAACGTTCTGCCCATTAATAATGTATTCACTTTCACCACTTCTATAAAGCTTTCTTGATACGCTGACAAGGTCATTATCGTACTGAAGCTTTCGTGATGTATTATCAATATTAAGTGTTACCTGTGCAAAGCCAACTGATTTTCTCATCTGAGTGCCGGAGAAAATGACATCCTCCATTTTTCCACCACGGAGAGTTTTGGTTGACTGCTCACCAAGAACCCAACGTACAGCGTCACCGATGTTGCTCTTTCCACTTCCGTTTGGTCCAACAACCGCAGTTATGCCTTTGTTGAATTCAAGCTTAACCTTATCGGGGAATGACTTAAAGCCCTGAAGTTCCAATGATTTTAAGTACAAGCAGTTTCCTCCTCAATAATTTTTACATCATAGTCCTTAAGCTTAGCGTCGGGAAGTATTCTGACTATTCTTCCGAGCCGCTCAAGTTCTGTTATGTTATGCCTTTTCTGACCAATTGCCTTGCTAAGCGACGATGAAGAGACATAAACCTTATATATTTTATTTTCCTGAGTCCGCGTTATAATCTTTTTTAAAAATATTCTATTATCACATAATTCCCTGAATGCAGGATGATATACTCCACCAAGCATCTGGTCTTCAACAAGCTCAGAAGCGTGAAGTCCAAGTTTTATTATTCTGATATCAGCACTGTTGAACAATTCAATTATCTGTGAACATATATCAACAGCCGTATCTATCTCATATGATTTATACTTACCTTTTTTATAAAGCTCGCCGAGCTTTGTATTCTCTAAAATTACAACTGGATATATTCTCACTGTATCAGGTTTTAGATTTATAATTTCTAAGGCAGTATTTAAATCTTTTTCAGGGGTGCTTTTATATAGTCCAACCATCATCTGAAGTCCAAGCTCAAAGCCGAAAGTTTTTATTAGCCTTGAGGCATACCTGACATCATCAGAAGTGTGACCTCTTTCATTTTCAAAAAGTACATTGTCATCCATACTCTGTGCACCAAGCTCAATAGAGGTGACATTATACTTTTTCAGAATATTTAATACTTCCTCATTAATACAATCAGGGCGGGTTGAAATTCTAATGCCCTTGAATTTATCTGCACCGATGAATTCCTGTACGCATTCAAGCAAATCAAGCATATATTGCCTGTCTATTGCTGTAAAGCTACCACCGAAGAAAGCAATTTCAGTATTCTGCTTGTCCTTTAATTCAGAAAAGGCTTTTTTGCATATATCCTTTACATCAAAAGGCGCTGGAGCGTCACATTCTCCTGTAATACTATTCTGATTACAGAAGCTACACTTATTTGGGCATCCAATATGAGGTATGAAAATTGAAATGTTACTGTGTGACATAACCCATCAATTCCAAAGCTTCTTTAGCTGCCATCTGTTCAGCCTGCTTTTTACTTTTTCCTGTTCCCTCGCCGATTACATTTGTGTTGAGCTGAACCTGTACTGTGAAAGCTTTATCGTGGTCAGGTCCTGTTTCGCTAACAAGGCAATAATCAACTTTTTCCTCAGGGTTTTTCTGAACAATTTCCTGAAGGATTGTTTTATAGTCATTGAATGTAACAGTGCCTTTTGTTGCTGTATTTTCAGGAATAAATTTCATAATAAATTCTCGAGCACTTTCAAGCCCACCATCAAGGAAGATTGAAGCTATTACTGCCTCAAAAGCATCTGCAAGAATAGAAGGGCGTTCACGTCCACCTGTGTTTTCTTCGCCTTTCCCAAGCATTATATAATCACCAAGGTGAATTTTCTGTGCAAATTCATGAAGGGATTTTTCGCATACGAGTGAGGCTCTTATTCTTGTGAGTTCGCCCTCCGGCATATGCTGATAATGCTCAAAAAGATGTTCTGATACAACGATAGAAAGAACTGAGTCGCCTAAAAACTCAAGCCTTTCATTACTTCTTCTTGATTTTTTATTTTCATTTGCAAAGGAAGAATGAGACAATGCTTCATACAAAAGCTTATCATTCTTGTAGTTGTAACCAATTATCCTTTGAAATTCTTTCATTTTGTTAACCTTCTATCAAGTATTTTACTCAGCTTCTTCTGCTGATTTTTTTGTCATTGTTGACAATGACGCTGATATTTCATCAATTACCTTTGCTTTTACAAAAGCATTAGCTTGTCTTATTGCATTGTAGAATGCCTTAGCATCTGAACTACCATGCGCTTTTATTACTGGCTTTGACGTACCAAGAAGTGGTGCTCCTCCATGCTCTGAATAGTCCATCTTCTTCTTGAAAGCTTTGACCTTTTTAAGTACAAGGATTCCAGCAATTTTTGATTTTATTCCTGTAAGTAGTATATCCTTTAGTGTCTTTCCAAAAAATGAACCCATTCCTTCATAAAGCTTTAATGCAACATTTCCTGTATAACCATCTGTTACAATAACAGAACAATCACCCTTTGGAATTTCTCTTGCTTCGACATTTCCAATAAAATTAACAGGTGCCTTTTCAAGCTGTTCATATGTTTCAAGCTCTAAAGCTCGTCCTTTTGATTTTTCTGCACCAATGTTTAGAAGTCCTACACTTGGGTTATTAACACCCATAATCTTATTCATATAGCAGGAACCCATTATTCCAAACTGTGTTAGCATTTCAGGACGGCAATCCGAATTTGCTCCAACATCAAGAAACATTGTAGGCTCTTTTGATGTTGGCATTATTGTTGCGAGTGCAGCTCTTTTTATTCCTTTAAGACGTTTTACTATAAATGTTGAGCCAACAACAAGTGCGCCTGTGCTACCAGCACTAACAAAAGCATCACCCTCACCGTCAACAAGTGCTTTCATTCCCACAGCCATTGAACATCCAGACTCTTCCTTTAGAATTGATGTAGGTTCATCACATATTTCAATAACATCAGGAGCGTGTTTTATTAAAATTCCATTTAAAGAAATACTGTTCTTCCATGCAGTTTCCTTAATTTTTTCTTCATTACCAACAAGTATGACTTCAACGTTTTCAAGCTTTTCGACAGCCATTGCGCTTCCCTTTAGAACTTCTAAAGGGGCATTATCCCCACCAAAAGCATCAACTATAATTTTCATTTTCATAACCTGCCTTTATATTCTAATCTTATATTTAACTAAATATTCTTTTTTAAGTATTCAATATGCATTGGCTCACCAATTTCAACAATATGATTGTCTGGATCAAAAAATCTGAAAACCCTTTGTCCCCACGCTTGTTCCTGTATATCATGTATGATTTTTGCTCCGCTTTTAAGTACGATATTATATTGCTCCTCTATATTGTCAGATTCAAAATAAATATCTATATTTCGCTTTCCTCTCAGAAAATTAAATAGAGGCTTTTTCTTGAAAATAGTTTTTAGTAGTGCTCTTGAGTTATGAATTGTGAAATGATTTTCAAAAGAAGTAATAGTCCCGTAATCTTCAACAATTTTTAATCCTAAAACCTCGGTATAAAATTTTTTTGAATTCTCAATATCCTTAACCAAAACTATAGTATTATAAAAAACGTTCATTGTCACCCTCCAAAACTGTCATTAAACTTTTTATTCCTCTTTCTGCAAGAGTTTGATATTTTAATTTTTTATCTCTTATTCTTTCAGGAAGTTCAGGGAGAATTCCCATGTTACTCCCCATAGGCTGAAAGTTTGTTACGCTTTCGTCACTTATATATTTTGATAATGCACCTAACATTGTTTCTTTCGGCAACGAAATCTGCTCGAGGTCATTAAGCTTTCTTGAAAGGTTTAGACCAGCCATAATCCCACTTGCCGCTGATTCTATATATCCTTCAACACCTGTAATTTGTCCCGCAAAATATACTTTTTCGTCTTTTCTCATACAGAAATGCTCATCCAAAAGTCTTGGACTATCAATAAATGAATTCCTGTGCATAACACCATATCGCATAAAATCAGCATCTTTGAGACCTGTAATTAGTGAGAAAACCCGCTTCTGTTCACCAAATTTAAGGTTTGTCTGAAAACCGACAAGGTTGTATAATGTTCCATCATTGTTTTCCTTACGGAGCTGTACAACAGCATACGGACGCTTATCTGTACGTGGGTCAGTTAGCCCTACTGGTTTTAATGGCCCAAAACGCATAGTATCCTCGCCACGTTTTGCAAGAACTTCAATAGGCATACAACCCTCATAGACCTTAAAGCTTTGCTTGTCAAATTCCTTAAGTGGTGCTGATTCAGCATTAATAAGCTCATTATAGAAAGCAATGTATTCTTCCTTATTCATTGGGCAGTTAATATAGTCTGCCTCGCCCTTCCCATAACGTGATGCATAAAAAACAAGGTCCTTATCAAGGCTTTCATATGTTACGATTGGTGCAGCAGCATCAAAAAAACTAAGATAACTTCCGCACTTTTCCGAAATACTCTCAGCAAGTGTTCCTGAAGTTAACGGCCCTGTTGCTATTATAACATATCCATTCGGGATATGTTCAATTTCTTCTGTAAAAATTTTTATTCTCGGGTGACTTTTGATTTTTTCTGTCACAAGGTCGGAGAATTTCTCTCTATCAACCGCCAATGCTCCGCCAGCAGAAACACTTGTCTGTGCGGCACATTCCATTGTGAGTGAGCCAAGGCGCCGCATTTCTTCCTTCAGCATTCCTGCTGCTGAGTCAATTCTTGATGCCTTAAGAGAATTTGAGCACACAAGTTCTGCAAAGCCTTTATATGAATGAGCCGGTGAATACTTCACAGGCTTCATTTCATATAGCTCAACATCTATATTATGATTTGCAAGCTGCCATGCTGCTTCACAGCCCGCAAGACCTGCACCGATTACTTTTACTACCATTATTTACTTAACTCTTTCTCAAAGCCACAGCTATCCTTGTGGCATATTAATTTTCCTGATTTTCCGCCCTTCTGGAATAATGTTGAACCACAACGAGGGCATTTTTCAGCGACAGGGGTATCCCAGGTCATAAAGCTACAATTCGGGTTGTCCTCACAGC
>JAEWZG010000016.1 GCA_023395435.1 Bacillota bacterium | reverse complement strand
GCTATCTTGGGGTCAACAGGTCGGACTTCCTTCTAACAGCAAACCTGCTATGGTGGATCTTATTGTACTAAAAATAACCTTTGGCTTTGCTTTAAAGGTAACAATAGCACAAATCTTCACAATTATTACTTCGATAATACTTTTTAATAAAACCTGTAAGACATTATAAAATATGGCGTTTCTCGCTTAAATAATTATTATATTAGATAAGGAGCAAAAACGGAAATGCAAAATAACAAACTATATGTAAAATGTCCTTCGTTCAGTGAACAAGGAGAAATTCCTAAAATACATACTGGTTTTGATCAAGATATTTCGCCGGAATTTTTAATTGACGGTTTAATGAATGATGTAAAAACTATTGCAATTATTATGGAAGATTTAGATATACCCTTTATAAAATCCTTGCCTCACTGGATTATCTGGAATCTCCCGCCGGAAAGTCATATATCAGAGAATATTCCTTATGGTGCAGAATGCAACAACGGGGCTAAACAAGGTCTCGCTTATGGAAAAAACAGATATAGGGGTCCTAAGCAACCCCCGTTTATTAAAAAGGCACATAATTATCGCTTTACTGTATATGCTTTGGATTGCATTTTAGAATTGCCTACAACTTCAAAAAAATCGGCTTTGATGACTGCAATGTCTGGTCACATTCTTCAATCTGGCGAAATTGTTGGTTGGTATAAGCCATAAACTTAAGTTTGTTAATATTAAAAAACCTGAAAGAACATTAATCCTCTCAGGTTTTTATTTATCGCTATTTCATTTTAAAGATATCTCATCACAGCAATGACTTTTCCTGCTATGCTGACATTATCAGCAATAATAGGATCCATATTATCATTTTCCGGTTGGAGTCTGTAATGCCCATTTTCCTTAAAGAAGCGCTTTACTGTGGCTTCATTATCATCAACAATTGCAACAACAATATCTCCATTTTCAGCATATGTAGTTCTTTCAACAACAACAATGTCACCGCTAAGGATTCCAATGTTTATCATGCTATCGCCACGAACCTTCAACGCAAAAATTTCTTCAGAGTAACTTTTGTTCGGCGAAAAGCTGATATAATCTGTTACATCCTGAATAGCTGTAATCGGCTGACCAGCAGTAACTGTTCCTACAAGAGGAACTTTCATTGAACTGCTACCCGCAATTCTAATTGCACGATTCTGATTGCTTCCTTTTTCGATAAGCCCTGCATCAGTAAGTGCCTGGATACGTCTATGAGCTGTTGATGTGGATTTATATCCAAATTCATCACATATTTCACGAATGCTTGGAGCAAACCCATCCTCAAGACGCTTTTTAATAAAATCAAAAACATCTGTTTCCTTTTCAGTCAGTTTCATTTTATCCTCCTATTTCAGAAAGCTTTTTGGTAAGTTTCCTTGCAATCTTATAAACATCCCCGCAACCTAATGTTATGACAAGGTCACCCTGTTGAACATTTTGTGAAACATAATCCACTACCTCATCAAAGCTATTATACCATACACCACCAGGAATTTTGTCGCATAAGTCCTTTGCGAATATATTATACGTGTTTTTCTCACGTGAACCCATAATTTCAGTCAGAACAACCTTGTCTGCTATCTGGAGTACTTCTGCAAAATCATCAAGAAGCAGATATGTTCTTGAATATGTGAAAGGCTGGTGCACAGCCCATACACGCTTAAAGTCGAGATTTTTTGCTGCTTTTAATGTTACAGCAATTTCAGCAGGGTGATGTGCATAGTCATCAACAATTGTTACTCCATTAACTTCAGCGACCTTTTCAAATCTTCTTCCTGCACCATGAAAAGTCTGAAGTCCGAGAGCTATTCCTTGTGTACTTACACCACTATACAAAGCTGCAGCACATGCAGCTACTGCGTTAAGCACATTGTGTCTGCCAGGAACGTGAATAGATAATTCACAAAGCTTTTCACCCTTATAATATAAATCAAAGTCGGTCTGCATTCCCGAAGTTTTTGTAATTATCGGGTAATAATCATTGGTTTCTTTAAAACCAAAAGTTATTATATCCTTATCTATTATACCATTTATGGCCTTCAGTGTGTTCAAATCATCACCGTTTATTACAAGACATTTTGATGTAAGATTACAAAATTTTCTAAAAGAACGAATAATGTTATCTAAAGTTTTAAAATAGTCCAAATGATCTTCATCTATATTTAGTATAATAGATATATCTGGTGAAAGTTTTAGAAATGTGTCAACAAATTCGCAAGCTTCGCAAACCATTGTTTCGCTTTTTCCTGCTCTTCCACTTCCGCCAATGCTTGGAAGCTTCCCACCTATTACACATGAAAGGTCAACGCCTTCTTCAACAAACATCTGCACAAGCATTGAGGTTGTTGTTGTTTTCCCGTGTGTACCGCTTACGCAGATTGCATTAGTATACCAGGTTGATACAAGCCCAAGAAGTTCGCTTCTTTCCAATACTGGAACTCCTGATTTTTGTGCTGCAATAAGCTCAGGATTGTCGCTCATTATTGCTGCTGTGTGAACGATTAAATCTGCACCTTTTATGTTTTCTGCTACCTGTCCAAGAAAAACTGGAATTCCCATTTTTCTTACAGCTTCAAGCGTTTCTGTTTCATTATTATCGGAGCCTGTCAGATAATACCCCTGTGAATGTAAAATCTGAGCAAGAGGATACATACCAGATCCGCCAATTCCTATAAAATGAATATGTTTTTTGCCGTATAAAATAGCATTGTCTATCAAATTCAACCCTGCTCTCTAATCTTAATAATATATTAACTATATTATATTACAACTACACAATAAAATAAACACTTTTTTATTACCGTTTGAATATCTTTGTAAAAAATGTTGAATAATATTTCAAAGGAGATGTGATTAATGACAATTACCGACATTA
>JAEWZG010000063.1 GCA_023395435.1 Bacillota bacterium | reverse complement strand
GAAAAGTGTTTATACTTTTCTCATTTGTGCATATATACTATATTAAATATTCCTCAATAGCTCAGTCGGTAGAGCATGCGGCTGTTAACCGCAGGGTCGTTGGTTCGAGTCCAACTTGGGGAGCCAAGCGATAAACCCTTACAGATAGCGTTTTTACGTTGTTTGTAAGGTGTTTTTTTATACCTAAAAGTACATACATTTTATCTTTTTCTAACATATTTTCTAACACTATTCATGGAATACATTTTGAAAAGCTTGTGCCATAATATCTTTCCTTTGTATATCCAGATGAGAATAGATATTAGCAGTCAACTAAATCCTAATTAAAGTTAACAATAATAAGCATTATAAATAATCATGTTTTTTCATACGATTATTTATTTATATATTGGGAAATATATCAGTATTAAATGAAATGTTCAGTAAAAAGACATGTTTATATGATGACAAGTTGAATTACAATATATTTAATAATTTTAATTATGTATTAAATTCGATAGGAGTGGTTTGTTGAAAAAGTATAACAAGCTTATTAATGAAACGAGTCCATATTTATTACAGCATGCTGAGAATCCCGTTGACTGGTACCCATGGGGTGATGAGGCGTTTAATAAAGCAAAGGATGAAGATAAACCTATTTTTTTAAGTATAGGTTACAGTACATGTCATTGGTGTCATGTTATGGCACACGAAAGCTTTGAAAATCAGCATACTGCAGATATATTAAATAAAAATTTTATATCAATAAAAGTTGATAAAGAGCAACGCCCTGATATTGACAGCATTTATATGAATGTATGTCAGGCGATAACAGGAAGCGGTGGCTGGCCGATGAGTATATTTATGACATCTGATCAAAAGCCTTTTTTTGCAGGAACTTATTTTCCTCCGGTGTCAAAGTTTGGATTAATGGGCTTTGGTGATATTTTAGTATTAATATCGGACAATTGGAAGAACAATCGTCAGGAGTTGACTGCATCAATAGATGAAATAATCAAGAATATAGGCAAAAGCATGAACTACTCCGGTGAAGTAAGCGAAGCAATGCTTGACCAAGCTGTTTCATATTTCAAGAAAATTTATGATAAAGATTTCGGCGGCTTTGGAACAGCACCGAAATTCCCCACTCCGCACAATCTGCTTTTTCTGTTGAATTACTATGAAAAAAATCAGGATAAAAGCATTCTAGAGATGGCAGAAAACACTCTTATTCAAATGTACAGAGGGGGTATGTTTGACCATATAGGGGGCGGCTTTTCAAGATACTCCACAGACAGATACTATCTAGTACCGCATTTTGAGAAAATGCTTTATGATAATGCACTATTAATGTTAGCTTATACAAAAGCATTCAGCATAACTAAGAAAAACATATATAAGCAAATTGCAGATAAAACGGCTGAGTATATTCTTCGTGAAATGACAAATGATCAAGGTGGATTTTATTCAGCACAGGATGCAGATAGTGAGGGCGTTGAGGGGAAATACTATGTATTTGAAAAGGATGAAATTATAAAACTTTTAGGTAATGAAAACGGGTTAGAATTTTGTTCAAGATTTGATATAACCGAACTAGGAAATTTTGAGAACAAGAATATACCTAACCTGTTGAAATGCAATATAAGTGAGATAGATAACACAGATTTTGGCGAGTTCCTGCCTATAATTTATGAATACAGAAAATCAAGAAATAAACTGCATATTGACGATAAAATATTAACATCATGGAATGCACTTATGATCTCAGCATTCAGCTATATGTATAGAATCTTTAATGATACCAAGTATCTTAAAGCAGCCAATGATGCATTTAAATTTATTGACAATGAACTAACATACAATGATGTGCTTTATGTCAGTTGGAGGAATGGTAACAGATCAGGAAAAGGCTTTATTGACGATTATGCTTTCTATGCTTTTGCATTAATAAATCTCTATGAAGCAACACTTTATAATAGGTATCTTGATAAAGCGGTTATCATATCTAAAAAGGCAATGGAAAGCTTTTTTGATAAAGATAACGGAGGGTTTTATTTATACGGAAATGATAATGAACAGCTTATTGTAAAGCCGAAGGAAGTCTATGACAGTGCAATTCCAAGTGGCAACTCTGTTATGTGCTATAACTTAATAAAGCTAGCTTCACTTACACAAAATGAAGAATTAAAGGAGATCGTTGAAAAGCAGATGAAATTTATGGCTGGTCATGCAGAACAATATCCAGGAGGATTCTGTTTTTATCTTTTGTCGGTAATTATTCATATGTATCCGCTAAAAAAAATAGTTTGTGTACTTTCTGATAAGAGTGACATTGAATTAATCAAGGCTGAAAATAACGATAATGTTAATGTTATTATTTTTGATAGACCAACGGACGAATATAAGCTGCAAAACGCGAAAACAACTTATTACGTATGCGATAACCACACTTGTTATCCTCCAACTAATAATATAAGGGAGGCTTTTGTATGAAATCAGCATGGTCAGACAGTGTAAGTCAGCCGGAGTTTAAAAATCTAGAAGGAGAAATAAAAACAGATGTCCTTATAATTGGTGGTGGTATGGCTGGGCTACTTTGTGCATATTTTCTAAAACAAGCAGGTGTAAATTATGTATTGGTTGAAGCAAATAGAATCGGATGCGGAATAACAAAAAACACAACCGCAAAAATCACTTCACAGCATGGCTTAATATATGACAAGTTAATTAAAAACGCAGGCATAGAAAAAGCAAAATTGTATTTTGAAGTTAATCAGATTGCTGTTCAAAAATATAGGGAGATTTGCAAAAATATATCATGCAATTTTGAAGAAAAAGATTCGTATGTTTATACGCTTAATAACAGAGCAAAAATTGAAAATGAGCTTCGTGCAATGCATAGGCTTGGTTTTAATGCTGAATTTAATGAGAAGATTAAGCTTCCGTTTGCAATAAACGGTTCAATTAAATTTAAGGAACAAGCTCAGTTTAATCCTCTGCAATTTATTAGTGCAATATGCTCTGAACTTAATATTTATGAAAATACCTTTGTTAAAAAAATTGAAAATAATACAGCAAAAACAGATAAAGGCAATATAAAAGCTGATAAAATTATCGTAGCAACACATTTTCCGTTTATCAATAAACATGGAAGCTATTTTCTTAAACTTTATCAGCACCGTTCTTATGTTATTGCTTTGAAAAACGCTCCTGATGTTGATGGTATGTATGTTGATGAAGCAGAAAAGGGAATGTCATTCAGAAATTATAATAAAATGCTACTGATTGGTGGAGGAGATCACAGGACAGGAAAAAAAGGCGGAGGATGGCAGGAACTCCGATATTTTGCAAAAAAAAATTACCCTCATTCGATTGAAGAATATAATTGGGCAACACAGGATTGTATGAGTCTTGATGGTATTCCTTATATAGGACATTATTCTAAAAACACTCATAATATATATGTTGCTTCAGGTTTCAATAAATGGGGAATGACTTCATCGATGGTGTCCGGAATGATACTTTATGATATGGTAACAGGCAAAAGAAATAATTATGCTGAGGTGTTTTCACCGCAGAGGAGCATAATCAAGCCACAACTTTTCGCGAATGCATTCGAATCGACAATAAATCTACTTACACCTACTGTAAAAAGATGTTCTCATATGGGTTGTGCACTTAAATGGAATTCGCTTGAGCATACATGGGATTGCCCTTGTCATGGTTCAAGATTTGATAAAAACGGGGAAATTATTGATAACCCCGCAATTAAAAGCATTAATAAATAGATTTTAACGGATAAGTAAATTGATTCAAGCGGTTTATTGAAAATACAACAATATTTAAGGGTACAAGCATTGCGTGTACCCTTTTTTATTAAATATATGAACGTTGAATATTAATAACCAGATAAAAAATTACTAAAAGCAATTTGACATTTTAGGTTAAATAATGTAAAATATATGTATTAATTATTAGGAGATTTTATGGATATGAATTACGATTCGTCAACTTATTCAAATGCATCAGGGCAAAATGGATTAGAGTACGTTGTTTTGCAGGTTACTTTAAAGGAAAAATTTCTAGGAACAGGCTCGGGAAATCTAACTGCTCTTGAAAATGTAATTAACGAACAGGCAGCAAAGGGTTATAGATTACATACAATTACCACTGCGTCTGCAGCAAGTGGTGGATTTTTAGGTGGGGACAGAATTCAGGCAACTATGGTTTTCGAAAGATTAAAATAGCAAACCATATATAAACCTCTTGAATAACGCAAATGCGCTGTTTGAGGGGTTTTGTTTTTCAAAAAATAAAGTTGTTGTTTTCTTGATTGACATCTGAATATTGTAAAGGTTTACATTAGAAAGGTATATAAGGTGTTTATTACATAAAAAATACTAATATATATAACCCTGTTTTTGTAAAATATGGAGCTGTGTTTTTATATGTTTATTGTTGCAAAATGCGATGAAATCCGTTATAATGTATAGTATTATTTGAAGATGGTGATGAGTATGATAACGTTCATTATTTTGTTTTTCCCAGCAATAATTTCGTTGTTTATTTTTGAGAGAATCAATAAAACAACACTTTCTAAAAGGACATTAATATATCTTTTTACGACAAATATATTAATAATCAATTTAGCTTGCTTTGCAGTCAAACTCTTTTTTGCAGGAGGAGCAAACAAGCCATTTGATGAACTATTGAACAAAATGACACCGTTTGATGCATTTATATATATATTAATATCATTGGCATTTGCTGTTCTAGCGGTGCTTGTTGAATCCTTTATACGAAAGAATATAGAAGTATCAATAGAGGTAAAAGATGAAAAAAAGCAATAAGCAATACGCGATAAAGCGACGGTTTATAATTTGGCTTGCGTTGCTTTTTTTAGGTACACTATGTCTCTTTTCTGCAAAATGGTACATTGATACATATGGTGATGTTGGTTTTGATGCCATTATCTTTTCGTTGATGGCTAATGTCAGTGGAACTGAAGCAAGTATTGTATGGAACTTTATATATGCGTCACTTATTCCGGCAATTGCTACAGCAATACTTCTATGGTTGCTGATATTCTATAGAACTAAAGTCACGCTGAATATTAATTTCTTTAAAAAGCATAAGTGTCAGGTATATCCCTTCAGCAATTTTATTTCAAGAGCGTTATGTATAATAGTAAGCTTTGTTATGATTGGATATGCGTTGCTAAGCTGTGGGCTTTTTAGTTACATAAAAGCGATAAGCGATGAAAGTCAGTTGTATCAGACTACATACGTTAAACCTACTTCGTCCGTTATTAAGTTCCCAGATCAGAAGCAGAATCTTATTTATATTTATGCTGAATCAATGGAAACTACATTTTTCTCAACAAAACATGGCGGTGCCTTTGAAGAAGATATTGTTCCTGAACTGTATAAGCTTGCAAAAGATAATATAAATTTCTCTCAGAATGATGAAGTTGGTGGAGGTCGCGCTACTTATGGAACAACCTGGACAGCGGGTGCAATGGTTGCGCAGACTTCAGGCACTCCTTTGAAACTACCAGTGAGTATTGATGGAACACCATATACTTCTGCAAAAAAATATTTACCTGGACTTAGAACATTATCAGATGTTCTTCATGATAATGGTTATTATCAGGCGTTAATGGTTGGTTCAGACAGTCATTTTGGAAATCGATATGAATATTACACTCAGCATGGTACAGATAAGGTTTATGATCTTGAAACAGCACCAAAAGATGGAATTATTCCTGAAGATTATAAGGTATGGTGGGGTTTTGAGGATAAATATCTTTTTGAGTACGCAAAGCAGGAGCTCCCACAAATAGCTGCAAAGGGAAAGCCGTTTGCATTCACTATGCTGACAGTTGATACACACTTTCCAGATGGATATACATGTGATTTGTGTGAAGATAAATATGATGAACCTTACAACAACGTATATGCTTGTTCAAGCAACGAAATTGTTAGTTTTGTAAAGTGGATAATGGAACAGGATTTCTATAAGAATACAACGATTATTATTAGTGGGGATCACCCAACAATGGATGAAAGGTTTGCCAGAGATAATATTCCAAAGGGTACTGTACGGCGAGTATACAACTGTATTATTAATTCGCGTGTTAATGCGACAAATAACAAGAATCGTGAATTTACTACACTTGACATGTTCCCAACAACACTTGCAGCAATGGGATGTAATATAGAAGGCGATCGACTCGGGCTTGGAACAAACCTTTTTTCAGGAAAGAAAACGCTCTGCGAGGAATATAAATTTGACAAGTTATGTTATGAGGTTTCAAGAACATCTCTATACTATAATAAAAATTTTCTTAACAACTATAAGAACTAATTAATGCAATAATAAAAGGCTATATGAATTTCATATAGCCTTTAAAATTTTATTGATATAAATTACTTGCTTTCTTTTTTACGTCTTGAGATAATTGCGAGTCCACCACACATTGTGATAACAGAAGCAATTAATGAAATGCTTATTGTATTAGCATTTGTTTTAGGATTATCAGCCAAAGGTGTTTCAGGGTCTTTAATATCAACAACAGGTGTTTCAGGATCTGGAACTACAGGAGTTTCAGGGTCTGGAGTCAAAGGTGTCTCAGGGTCGTCAATATCAACAACTGGAGCAGCAACATTAAAAGTCTTGTCGACCGTATTTGATGATGCACCGTAGTTATTCATAGCGAAGAAAGAAATATTATAATCACCAGGAGTTTTATAAGCTGAAGTATCAACAGGAACTGTTGTTGTGAAATTGTCGCCATTCCAGCTGATTGCTGAAGAAGAAGCTACTGCATCTTTATCTGGGAGCTTGTACATAACAGCGAAGTTGGTTTTTTCGAACTCGCCAGCCTGTGTGCCTTTTACAACATAACCTGCATCAGTTTTCTCAACAGTTGAAATTACTGGAGCCTGTGACTGAGCATTTCCAACACCGATGATTACTGAGAAAGTCTTTGACTCGCCAGCAGCAAGATTAATATTCTTCCATACAAAATTCATTGAGCTGTCATCATCTTTATATCCAATTAACTCGCCATCGGTATCCTTTACATAATACATTTCTCTTGCAGCCTCATACAATGTAGCAGGATCATCTGTTTCCATTGATTTTAACAGTCGTTTTGTTTCATCCTGAAAACTACCGAACCAGTATGTATCGACATCTGTTACGCCTGGTTTTCCTCTCAGGTATACAGATAGCTTTGGTTGGGTAGATGTATTATCATCTGTCATATCAAATCCGATTACCTTATTGTTTTCCTTTATAACGTTAAGCTGAGCGTCATCGTTGCTATTAATCTCAACGTCATAGAAGATGCCTAACATGCCATTTTCGACAGCAGTTTCAGCTTTTGCTGTGAATGATATCTGAATGTAATTACCGTTCAGTATTGATTTAGCTGAAGGAGTAACTGTTAGACCGTCAGAATGAGCTGAAACTCTGAATCCACTTTCACTATAAGATGTCGATATCCAGT
>JAEWZG010000062.1 GCA_023395435.1 Bacillota bacterium | reverse complement strand
TAATCTTGGGCATAGTGATTAAGCATCTGTTCCATCGCTTGTAAAAATGCTCTAAACCTAATTTTGACACCCTTGCATGAGTTTCTTCATCTATAACAGTCCAATGTAAAACATATGTAACTTTGCCCACATTGCGTGTGAGTCGGACAGGTGGAGCACCCTCTTTTACTGCATTAAAATCTGTTTGGCGGTGGGTTCGTTTGATATATCGAACCTCTAAAACACCATCTTGCTCCAAATATAAGGCAGCAACCTCTTTCATTAGTTGCTCAATTTCCTCTTGCTTTTCAATCTTTGCCTCGTATATACAAATTTCATTAAACACTCATTCAACCACCTTTTTCATTATATAAATAATATTATGTTGTATTTCTGCTTTACTGATATATAGTAAACATAATGGGAAGTTTAGTTCTTAAGTTTATTATTATTTTGTTGGTTAAAAGGGCAGTAATCACTTAGTATGTTTACTTTCTCAATATCCCAAGGTACTTCTAAAATTGTTAGCTTGATGTTATATCCTCGCACCATTTGAATAACATAGCATTCACCTTCGTCGACTGGTTTTTCTAACAACGGTCATTTATATAAAAATAAAAATTTTACCACCTATTATATAAATAATTTTTATTTATATTTTATGAATTCATTAATATGCAATAAATATAACTGCAATTTAAATATGGTACTCTTTACTAATCATTTTCTTCAGTTTAAAATCATCATTAATTTTTAATGCTAATAAAACAAATATTCTTAATAGAATGAAATAATTCTCAAGGTGCTCATTTTCGCTTATATTGACCTGCTGTATGCCGTGGATATACTTGTTCCTGATCTCCAAGCCATTATCATACTCCAAACGATTTAATAGATAATTCAAGTAATTCGTCTCAGGAACAGACAATAAACTGCTTTTTTCAACAAGAACACCTTTGTCTAACAGATATTGAATTTCTTTAAGTGCCACAGCAGGATAATGCCATTTGCTAATAACTTCATTTATGTATAGATCTTTTAGGATTCTCACCTTTGACATGTTTTTTATTGAGATTAGTCCGTCAGGCGCAATCTCTATTAAATCATAATTGGCTAAATACCTAAATGCAGAAAACTCATCCTCTTTGTAATCAGGTAAATAGATTTTTTCATTATGAATTAAATCAAATAGACATGTATATTCTTTCTTTTGTTTATGAATACGGGGCACAAAGGAGTATCTGCACTGATCAGAGAAAAGCATAAATGTCAAATTTTCATAATCTTTACTGACACCATAAATATACTTTTCTTTAATTAAACTTGGCACATTTCCAAACAATATTGGGGTGGTAGACATTCCTACAAGCTCAAAATCAATATCTCCATTCTTAACAAATAGAGAATATTGCTTTAGGATTGCCTCAAAAGCTGTAATAATTGTGGAACACTTTTCTGCATAAGTAGAACCCTCACTTGGAAAGAATACACGGATTTCTGGGCAGTTATGTTCCGACTGAAGGTATTCAGTAAAAAACCATTTCAAAACATCTTCAAGTCGTAAATTTTGTGCTTTCAGAAAATTATAGTATGCATTCATTTGCATCATTGCCAAAACATTTATAATATTAAATCTATGACTACACGAATAGATTCGTGATGACTCTGAACGCATAATACGTTCAAATACTTCAAAATCCGATTCTTTACTTACATGGAGAAAGCGCATCTGAGGAACATCAACATACTCAAAAATATATGCGAAATTATTCAAAATACTTAAATAATCTAATGTGTCAAGAAGCCAACGTGTACTATAAGAAAATATAAACTCTTTGCCAACATGTTTTGCCACTTTTATTTCATCTTGATTAGGTGAAAACGCAAGTTGTATTCCATATTCAATAGGAAAACTAGTATCTGATAACCTTTCCATTTCATTTGTGTATCGCCGCTTAGCTTTTAGCCGAAGTTCATCGCTGATTGGAAACATTTGCGAGCAACGCATTTGCTCTATACTATTTAGTATGTTGGGATTCGGGAAATCACCATCAATATATTTTTCAAAACATAAGCATATATCAGTACTAGTCATTTCGGTAGGCAAAAATAGTTTTTCTCCTTGTTTGTAGTCCTGCTCATATATATGAACAAGTATTTGAATCGAATTATCATAATTAATAAGGTAATCACGCAAGACTATACCATATCGGTTCACAATACTTTTATGTTTAAATAAATCGAACGGTGCAATACCTTCAGTATGAGCCAATTGTTCAAAAATATCATCGGAAATTTTATTAACCAATTTACAGGTGCTAAACAGCACCCAAAACTCCTCGCGGTAGGAATGTTCTATATTGGTATAATATTGAATAATCGTAGAGTCGTCAATTTTATTAAAAAATCTGAGAGTAAGTCCGTATAACTTCTGACTCTTTTCCTTGTATGTTCTAAAATTCTCGTCAGACCATGTATTTAAGCGAGTTCCCTCGTCAAAATACTTTTTAATTTCATAAAATTCTAACGCATCATTAATATCTACATCAGCAATATCAGGAATTACAAGTGTAGCAATTTTGCTAAGATTATGCCCATATAACAAATCATTAGCCGTATAATACTCTACACGGTCTCTAACCATTTTTTCATCCCTCCAGTGCGTCACTAATCAGATAGTGTAAAACTAATCTTTTTAATTTGAATTTTAGTTTCTATAATATGATAATTTGCAATTATTGCTAAAATCTACTTATCCATGATAAACATAATGAAAATTAGCCATAAGAAAAGTTGTAATTATTTTATCAAGATTACAGTGCCTGATCCCATTTATTGCAAATTTGTTTTACTTAGGATTTTAATAGGTAATATAAAAGATCAAGGAACGAACTGATGTGCAAAGGCTATAAATTTGTGACTGCTTATTCGCAGGCTCGGTTAATTTGCTATTCATAACAGAAAATAAAGACAATCACTAAAAAAGATTAAATTAATCAAATACTTATTCTTTAGTTATGTTTCTTTGACCTCATTTTCACATTTTACACATTAACGACTAATTAAATATTTGCAAAGTATTTCTTTGGAGTCTATTAATGATAATTTAATGTTGTTTCGTACGAAATCACTTAACTCACTTGAGTAAGTGATACACTTTTCATATACATCCAAAAATCCGTTTTTAGCGTATTCATCATAATAGCAAAATACAATTTCAGCATTTTTTGTTTTTTCTAATCCCATGTACACTTGTAAATCTCTAATGATGTGATAATCATTATCGGCACATAATCCGAAAAGTACAAAGGTTTTTGTTTTTTGTTTTCTAATAATATCTTCAATTATTTTTGAGTAAAATTGAACAGATGAATTCGGAGGCTTGCCTGCACAACTTTGGGCTGTATTTATTAAAAAGGTTTTTCCACCAAAATAATCCCCTACAATTATTGTAGATAAATCAAATTTACTCAAACCATTCATTACGGACATCGACTGATAAAACACCACATTTTCATTCTTACTATATTCTCCATGAAAATGCCTAACTGTTCTGCCTGTGATATTTTCCATCAACAGATCGTAGTTTGTTGTTAGTAAATGATCAAATTTGGAAAACAGTTCATTGATTTTAAAAATATTAAGTTTGCTCCAATTTGAAAATTCAATTACATTGACACCACTACCATCAATTAAAATATTTATTGAAAACAAGAAACGTAAATATATAGCCACGCCATTGATAACTGTTTCGGCAATAACTGATGATCCGCTTAATTTTGAATGTTGTTGAGTAAAATTATACTGACTGCCAGTCAAGACTGCATTAACAAAAATGTTCGTTTTGTCGAAAGCATAGACATTATCTGGAGCATAAGTAAGAGCCAAAACAAAATAAACAACCAGGCTCCAATACTCATAATTTACGCATAAGACACTTTTAGTTTTTGCTTGCGATACTATCTCTTTCAAAATATCAATTTGGCTAATCCCAAAAACTAAGTTGGAGTTAAAACCATTATCATTAAGCCACCGTACTATATTACTATCTTCAACAACTTGACTGACAAATGCAACTGCGCATTCGAAGAAGTTCTCTAAATCCTTTTCGTTCTTTATCCTATTTATTATTTGTTTTGCACCATTATAATTTGTTTTCAATCCATCCTTAAAAGCAGCATTGCTAATAATTTTGTAGTTAGAATGTTCTTTCCAAGTACAATGAGCACGATATAGGCTTCTTCCAAGATTATTCATTGAAAGTCTATTGTCAAAATTGATACTAAATCCATTTCCGCACAAAATGGACGAGTTTGTGTCAGAAATCAATGTTTCAAATTCTGACAAATTTAATTCTTTGTAAGTAATATCCACCATTTACACATCCATTAAAAATTATTTTCTTGAATATTAACTTAATCAGGTTTATTTTCCATGGTTAACTTCTTCATGTAGTTGTTTCACTGATGAGTTGTTGAAAAGCATTCGCTCAACTTCACATTATCACTCACACAGCAACCGCAACCGTGCTTCTCATTATTGCTATTACAAGCACTTTGTATAATTAGAATTATTTTCAAACTATACATACTATTATAATAAACATACAGCACCATTGCAACATTTTTCCACAAATTTGTATGGATTGTTACAAAAATAAATAAAAATATTATGTAAAAATAAAAAAACAAGCTTGACATATGTTATCAACCTTGTTATAATTTCATTGAATTAAAAAAACACTCCACGAACTACATGATTACTGGAAATAACCATGTAGCCCATAATCAGTCCAGATAACGCAATACCCGAATGATTTAGTGAAAATGCCGTTCTTGTGCTATATTAGCACATTGAATACACATTTGCAAGAGTTTTCAGGTCCATATGATCTGGGAACTCTTGATTTTTTGCTATAAATCCTCTCGCAAAGGATTTATATAAATACCATTACAATTAAATATACAGTAACCAAACTGTAATTTGCCTGTTGCTTTGCTTCAGACACAGAGTTATGATAGTTAGTGAACTCTGATAACAAAATCGCACATCTGTTAAATCAGACGGCTCGTGAAGCTTGTGTCCGTGTCGTAAGCTATTCAAATAGGCATAATGGTATGGGACTGCCGCCGCAAAGTAGTGTCCCTTCGTCTTATTCGCAAAAGACGAATTAAAATAAAACAACATATATTTCAGGGTGGGTTTATCCACCTGCCCTATATATATCCTCAAAAATATTACACCGAGCAAGCAATTTAATCGCAGGACGGAGCAACGTGATATTGCTGAGAAAAGCTCATAAATGAAATTTACAAGCTTTTCTGAGTTATATAATTGGCTCCCCAAGTTGGACTCGAACCAACGACCCTGCGGTTAACAGTTTTATAATCGTTGTTTTATCATATTTTATATTGTTTTATACAAAATCTTAATAAGCCTTTTACTTATAAGGTTTTTTGAGTATTAAAAAGAAAGAATTGCATAAAATCAATGCCTATAATATTTCTATTATATCTTGAAAATATGCAATTCTGTTAGAAGTATGTTAGAAACAGCTTGATTCTACCGTTATTATATTACTTCTTTTCTGTCTTTTTTACATCTGATACAGGCTTTTGTGGAGTTGGTCTTGTATGACCTTTTACAAATGTTTCTGAAACAACATTATTATTAATTGCCCTTGTTTCATGGGTTGGAATTTTACGAGAACTTGACTCGCTATCTTTATTTGGCATGAATTATCACCTCTTTTATTTTAAAATTATTACTGATATTACTATACAAAATATTGATATTAGAAAGAAACATATTGATAGCATTATGAATTTTACTCTTTTGTCGTTAATTATCTTTTTTGATTGATAAACATCTTCTAGTGTTAATATGGTATTTTTTATGCAGTTTTCTTCGGAACTATAATCATCTTTGTTGCATGAACAAAACTCATATATTTCTTTTGGTGATGGTAGCGTTTTATATTTCCATCTCCATTGAACAAAAAGTGCACATACCATACTAATTATTAAAAAAGTCATTACAAAGGCTACACATACAAATAAATTGCTTTTATTAACGTCTAAATAATCTATTACCATAGGAATAATCATTAATACTGCTACAGCAAGGAAAGAAAATGCAGTTATCATTAATGAAGATTGATTTATTAATGATTGCTCCCTTTTTTCTTCAAATTCAAAAGACTTTTCTGATACTTTATAGCAAGTTTGTAATAATATTATATTATCATTAATACAAGCTTTACTATCTGCTTCTAATGTCTGCATTTTAAAACCTCACATTTCTTTATCCTTTTAGATTATTACTTATATGTATATTGTCATATCTAAATAATACTTAATTCAAAAAGAGAATTCCTATATTATTGGCAATCTCTTTTTGTAAATTACTATTACTTATGGCTACTTAACAAATGGTTAGCCAACTGCATCCAATTCTTTGTATGAAGAACTCTATCTACTTTATCTGTTCTTAAAGCAATTATTTCAGTTCTACTTAATTTTGATATGGTTTCCCAGTCTTGATAAATAATATATAAAGCATTACCCACATTTATATTTTCTAATATAACTATGCCATTATCGAATTCAGCCCCAAAATAGTAATTAAAGCTATTTGGTCCTCTAAATAATTGTTTTGGTTTTAAAGACAGTAAATATTTATATCGATCATATGCAACCTTGTGTTCTTCGTCAGTCTTTTGAGGAAAATTCGTCTTAAAATATTCTATTCCTAAAGGCTTTGGCGGTAGAAGATTCCAATTTACATATGTACTTTTTATAAGTTCTTCTTCGGGTTCATCATCTTCTGAATATACACTATAACCTGATAAGTTTTCTTGACATATATTAATATACTTTAATAGCTCTTCATTAAAATCTGCAGACATTTTATCTATTACGCTATTAATTTCGATTTTAAATGTATATTCATCATCTTTCGTTTCTACTAATGATATTGAAAAGATTAAATACTCTGGAAGTAATATTTCTTTTTGTGCGACTGGTTTTTCATAATAAGCAGTCTCCATTGGTAAGTCAGTGTTTCCCCAAGGATAGTAATCTATAGAAAAAGTCTTTTTTATTTTTGGTAAATCGTATCTAGGCACAACTCTTCCTTCAAAATTATATTTTGAAAACCTACCTGATTTTTTATCTGGTAACATTTCATTTTTGTAACTAATTTTATTGTTTATAAAAGTTATTCCTAATTTTTTATACTTTCCGTCTACTATATCTTTTTGGGTAGCTATAATAGTTCGACCAACTTTTATAAATCTGTTTTTTATTTCTTTAATACTTTCCTCTGTTAGCGTAGGTATAACTCTAAAGTTTTTCTTTCCCATTAGATATTTCTCCTTAATTTATAAAAATTTGGAAATGATTCCATATATTCAGTTTATTGCATGGTTACAAAAAAGTCAAGTCACATTACAACATAATTTTACATTTATATTCTTTTTCTTTCATATCTTGTCAATAGGACTGTGAAATAAACCGAGCGAAGCGAGGATTTATGTCGCAAAAGCCTATTGACAAGCAAAGTATGTATAATGAAAACAAAGAGGAGATTTCCGAATGCAATTCGGGAATCTCCTCTTGTTTACTATACATACTAAAAACCACAAACTATAAATTCTTGACTATGTGCGTAACCTTGCCTATGATTGATACTTCCTCTTTGCTGTACTCTTCTATCTCATATTCAAAATTAAAAGGAACGAGCATTGTTTTGTTGTCTTTCATATAAAGCTTTCTGTACTTCATACTATTGTCTGACTTAGCCTTGTAGCAAACTATGTCACCATTCGTGTATTCTCTCTGTGTCTGAAGCTTAACCTTGTCACCCTTGCTAAACTTCGGTGCCATAGAATCATCTTTAACTTCAAAATCAATGTTAAAATTCATCTGTGTATTGTATTGTTTACCATCAAATTCTTCTGTACTAGTAATCATATTTTGATTTAATACATCAACATCTGTTTGACTTGCCAAACTTAAAACTATTGTTGAATATGGCTGTTTTAAACTTTCTGCTATTATTAATTCTTTTTCTTCTTCTTTTACTTGATTACCTAAAGCTATAAATGCAAACTTTACTGATGAAACCATCATATTTCTAATAGCTTCTTTAACCTTTTCAGGTGCATTTTCAATATATGCTTCAACTACTAGCTGTTCTGGCTCTGCATTCAAAACCTTTTCCAGCACTCTTGATAGTTCTTCTGACGGTACCCTGTTACTGTTCTCATTTCTCAAAATGCTAATGTATGAAGCAGTAATCTTCTGCCCTTGCTCTGTGCATTTCTGTGCTATGTCTTTAGCTGTCAATCCAGACTTCTCTATTAAATCATTCAACAAACGTGCGTATGCCATAATATCTGTCCTTTTCATGTGATAAACATATAATATCACAAGTTTACTAATTTGTAAATAGCAATTTAAAAAAAAGTTGTTGACAACAGAAAAGTTATGGTATATAATATGCTTACAAGATAGTAAATTTACATTTACAAACTTGTTGCTTATTGCGTTGGTTCAAAAGCGAGGAACTTGAACCACGCAAAGCATGGTTGTAAAAGATAGTATTACCTTTTACAACTTCTGTGTTGTTGTGTAATTTTAATTAGAGAAGGGAGGTGTACTTATGGCTAATGGTTTAGCAAGTCGCAAATGGCAACTTACTATTAATAACCCTTTGGAAAAAGGCTATACCCATGAGAAAATAAAAGAGTGTTTCAATCAGTTTAAAAACATCGTATATTGGTGTATGTGTGATGAAATAGGAAATAACGGAACACCACATACTCATGTATATATGCTCTTTGCAAATGCTGTTATGTTTGAAACAATGAAAAACAGATTTCCTGAAGCACATTTTGAAAATGCAAGAGGTAAAAACATTGATAACCGTAACTACATAAGAAAAGAAGGAAAATGGGCAGATGATAAGAAGAAAGAAACTAATCTAATAGAAACTTTTGAAGAGTCTGGCGAAATGCCCCCAGACAGACAAGGAAGTAATACGGTGAGTGAAGATATAATCGAGTTAATCAAAGAAGGTAAATCTGACAAGGAAATACTTGAAGCTTTCCCAAGTTGTATGAACAGATTAGATAAGGTTGAAAGAGCAAGACAGACTTTACTCGAAGATAAGTATCGTGATGAATTTCGCTTACTTAATGTTACATATATATGGGGTACAACAGGAACAGGAAAGACAAGAGGGATAATGGAACAGTTTGGTTACAGAAATGTATATCGAGTAACTAACTATGCTAACCCTTTTGACGGTTACAAAGGTGAAGATGTTATTGTATTTGAAGAATTCAGAAGTGATATTAAAATAAGTCAAATGCTTAATTATCTTGACGGTTACCCTGTCCCACTACCTTGTAGATACGCAGACAAAACAGCCTGTTATCACAATGTATATATTACTACAAATATTCCTCTATCAGAGCAATACAAAAATGTTCAACAGGAAGCACCAACTACATGGGAAGCATTTTTAAGGCGTATTAATAAGGTTGAAGAAATGTCTGATAAAAAAGACGCAACTATTGTGATCGACTGTATAGAAGGCTTTGAGGAAATATACTGTGATGAAAAAATATTTTAGAAAGGAGTTTAAATGTTTGACAAATACCCAGATGTTCTGACAATAGAACAAGTCATGCAAGCGTTAAGAATAGGGAAAAATACAGTATACAGATTAATTCAGAATAAGAAGCTATGCTGTATCAAAATAGGTAGAAAATATATAATACCTAAAACCTTTCTTATTGACTTTATAGAAGCTTGCCGATAATATAGTAATATAACGGTAGGAAATAAAGCTGTCAGAAGAAAGGAGCAAAACAATGACAGGAAGCCTACAAATCAAGAATAACAAATATTATGCTGTTTTAAACGTATATGACAAATACGGAAAGAGAAAACCAAAATGGATATGCACAGGCTTAACAGTAAGAGGTAATAAAAAGAATGCTGAAAAGTTCCTTCGGGAAAAGATACAGGAATATGAATTGAGAGAAAATTTGATTTCTAGTGATATTCTGTTTATTGACTACATCAGGCATTGGCTTGAAATATCTGAATTGAGAATTGATATTGTAACTCTGCAAGGATATTCAGCTGCAGCTAAAACTCACATACTTCCCTACTTTGATAACCTTAATGTCAAACTAATTGATATTAACCATACTATCCTTCAACAATACTTTGATACTAAGTTTAAAAGTGGTAGGATAGACGGAAAAGGTGGATTGTCTGCAAAGACCTTAAGGCTTCACAAAAATGTTATCAGACAAGCATTAAAAGAAGCTGTCAAGGATAATCTGATAAATACTAACCCCTGTGACAAAATTGTACTTCCTAAACTTCAAAGGTTTGAATGGAACTTCTACAACAATGAAGAATTATCTAAACTGTTTGAAGCTATCAAAGACGAGCCTTTGTACCCACTAATTAAGGTTACTGCAATATATGGGTTAAGAAGAAGTGAAGTGTTAGGTCTGAAATGGGATAGTATTGATTTATCAAATAATTTAGTTACTATCAAGCATACTGTATCTTTAGGAACAAGCGTTGTTGAAAAGGATAAAACAAAGAATGAAACAAGTTACAGGAGTTTTCCTCTAACAGAAGATATACGAAACATTGTTTTATCACTAAAAGAAGCCGAACAAATAAACAGAAAAGTATTCGGCAAAGAGTATATCAGCAATGAGTATATATTCAAATGGGATAACGGACAACCTTATCAACCGACATATATTACTCATCAATTCAGTAAACTGCTTGATAAATACTCACTAAAACATATCAGATTCCACGAACTTCGACATAGCTGTGCTAGTTGGTTAATCTTTCAAGGTTTTAATCTGAAAGACATACAGGAATGGTTAGGTCATGCTGATATTAAGCTGACAGCCAACATATATTCTCATCTGGATATACAAAGAAAAGACAATATGGCACAAGCTTTTCAAAATGTATTCCATAAGTAGTGTTAGAATTTCTGTTAGAAAAAGAGAAATAACATACTCTTTCAGACATAAAAAAACACCTTACAAACAACGTAAAGACGCTATCTGTAAGGGTTTAACGATTGGCTCCCCAAGTTGGACTCGAACCAACGACCCTGCGGTTAACAGCCGCATGCTCTACCGACTGAGCTATTGAGGAATATTTAATATAGTATATATGCACAAATGAGAAAAGTATAAACACTTTTC
>JAEWZG010000039.1 GCA_023395435.1 Bacillota bacterium | reverse complement strand
TTGCCTTGTCAAACTCAGCAAGAGTTGTAATAGCCTTTCCATTTACTGCGGTAATGATATCTCCGGCCTTGATACCAGCATCATATGCACCAGTATCCTTTGTTACTGAAACAACATATACACCCTGTGGAACATCGTTGTATCTTGCCTGAGCCGCAGATACTGTCTGACAGGTAATTCCTATCATCGGTCTGCCTTTTACATAACCATACTGAATAAGGGAATCTATTATTGGTTTTGCATCATCTATTGGGATAGCAAATCCAAGTCCTTCAGCATATTCTGAAGATACTTTAATTGAATTAATCCCAATTACCTGACCATAGCAGTTTACAAGAGGTCCGCCTGAATTACCAGGATTTATTGCGGCATCGGTCTGTATGAGAGTCATAGTTTTTTCTTCGACACTTAGCTGACGATTCAAAGCTGAAATAATACCACCAGTAACTGAACCAGAAAGTTCAAGCCCTAAAGGGTTACCTACTGCTATTGCAAGTTCACCAACCTGAAGATCAGATGACTTGCCAAATTCGGCAGGTGTAAGATCTGTTCTGTTGATTTTTATAACAGCAAGGTCAGTTTTTGTATCAATTCCTATAACCTTAGCGGTTTCTTCCACATCCTTGTTGTCTTTTTTTACAACAACTGTTATTGAAAGAGAATTTTCGATAACATGAGCATTTGTAATTATATAACCATCCTTAGACATAATAATTCCAGAGCCTGTAGCAACACCATTTGCTACTTTTGTTGAAATTCCAACAACAGAAGGAGCAACCTTATTGACTATCTGAGGGACAGAAAGTGCATTTTCTTTTGATGCAAGCTGAGTAAGTGTAGGAAGATCCTTATTTATGTTCATATCTTCTGTGTTGTTAGCTTTGTCATTGATATCATTATCATCGTCTTCATCTTTTGCGCCGGAGCTGATGAAAGGTATGTCATATCCATTATCAGTCAATGCAACATAACCAGCAACTGAACCTATTGAAATAGAAACGATTAATACAAATGCTATTATTGACTTAAGAAGAATTCTTTTCTTCTTTCTGACAGGCTGTACATCATTCTGAGGTGGATAATACACAACTTCGTTTTCTGAGTTTTGCTGTTGTATGTTATTTTGCGGAGCAATCTGATATTCGGTAAACTGCTGCTGGGCAAAATTATTTTCATTATTGTTCATTGGATTAATGTTATTGTTTTCATTGTCCATAATTATATTCTCCTTTTTTGTTTCGTTATCTATAATTATACCCGCTTTTGTGATAGTTTAATGATAAAAATTAGAATTTTTAGTGAGTGATAAAATACGTTTTAATGATAACCACTTCATTTAATATTATAATTTTGTTGAATAATGGAAATAAAAGTGATATAATAAAATAAAAACGCGAGGAAATTATGAAGAAGATCAAATACAAAGTATATAATATTATAGAAGGAACTGACAACAACCTTACAAGCCAAATTTTCAACATCTCAATTATCACTTTAATATTAATAAATGTAATTATTGTAATTTTAGGGACTTTTACTCTACCCAAAACTATAGTAAAAATTAGTACTATTATAGAAATTGTATCTGTTACTATTTTTACATTTGAATATTTTTGCCGAGTGTGGATTGCAGATTTAGTTAATAAAAAACATGCAAAATTTGCACGAATAAGATATGTTTTTTCTTTTATGGCACTAATTGATTTATTATCAATACTTCCTTTTTATATTCCTTTTTTTATTCCTTTAGATTTAAGAGTACTAAGAATGCTAAGAGTTATAAGAATATTTCGAATATTTAAAATGAATAGGTATAGTAACTCTCTTAATCTTATTGCCAAAGTATTTATAAAACAAAAAAGTCAATTATTGTCTTCAACTTTTGTTGTATCGCTACTAATGATAATATCGTCTATATTAATGTATAACTTTGAAAACCCTGCACAACCAGAAGTATTTAAGAATGCTTTTTCTGGATTATGGTGGTCTATAGCTACTCTAACCACTGTAGGTTATGGAGATATATACCCTATAACTGTTGCAGGTAAAATATTAAGTTCAATTATTGCAATGTTAGGAATAGGTCTAGTCGCTGTTCCTACGGGGATTATTTCAGCAGGTTTTATTGAAGAAATTAATCATCATAATAGTAAAGAAGATAAATCATTTTGTCCGTTTTGTGGTAAAAAAATATAATTGAGTTTTCCTTAAAAAATAAAATGCTACCTCAGATTAAAATGAGGTAGCATTTTATTTATTCTTTTAAATGCGACTAAGCCGATAAGCCGAGTTTTGTCGTGTGCGATAATCTATCTACGAGTTACGTCGCCGTAACCCTCAAGCCACCTTAAACAACAAGCCTGCCGAGCAGACATTGACTTGATTGTTCCAATCGGTGTTGCATCAAATAGGGTTTACATAGCAGTATGCTCTCACATACTCTGGTGAGCTCTTACCTCGCCTTTCCATCCTTACCATAAAAATATGGCGGTATATCTCTGTTGCACTTGCCCTAAGGTCGCCCTCGGCAGCCGTTAACTGCTATTCTGCTCTGTGATGCTCGGACTTTCCTCATACACTAAACGTGCATGCTACCGCATAGCTTACTCGCATATATAATAATAGCCAAATATCTTATAAATGTCAATGAATAATTTTTCCCCTTCTTTACAAAAATATCATTTTATAGTAAAATACAATCTGAAAGGATGTATATTTATGAAAAAGCTTGTTATTATGACATTATTGGTTTTTTTACTTGCAGGCTGCAATAGCTCGCATGACAAAGACAATAGTTCTTCAATAAATAGTGCTGACAGCTCAGATACTTCACAAGTTACGCAAAGCACATCTTCAACAGAAAATACCACTGCTGCTTTAACAAAATCTGATCAGACCAGTACTTCAAAATCCACTTCAGATTCAAATAAGATTAAAGTATCTATTCCTGAAGGATATACATTTGCGAGAATTGCTGAAACACTTGAAGCAAAAGGAATCTGCAAAAAAGAAGATCTTATTGCTATAGTAAATTCAACTAAGTTCAACGATTATTCTCTTATTTCACAAATTGGCGATACATCAAAAAGACCTTTCAGGCTTGAGGGGTATTTAAGCCCTGCAACATATGACCTTACCAAAGGCGAAGGTGCTGAAAGCGTCCTCAGAAAGCTTGTAAATCAGAATGAAAAGGTTATTAACAGCAATATAAGATCACAAGCTAAAAATCAAGGTTTCACTATGGATCAGATTATTATTCTTGCATCAATGATTGAAAAGGAGAGTAAAACCGATTCTGACAGATATAATGTATCCGCAGTATTCCGCAATAGATTAAAACAAGGAAAACAGCTCCAGAGCTGTGCCACTATAAAATATGTTGAAGGTGCGGTAAAGCCTTATATTTCTGGCGATGTAAATCGATACAACTCACTTATCAACACATATAAGGCAGCGGGACTTCCATCATCACCGATATGCTCACCTGGAATAAAATCCATTCAGGCTGCACTTAATCCAACATCTGGTTCGACATATCTATATTTCTTCTCTGATGTAAAGGGAAAGTTGTATTTTTCTTCGACCTATGATGAACATCAGCAGAAAATGAAGCAGTTTGGTGTTGTTGAGGCTTATAATCAGACATAATATTAATATTGAAACAAAAGAGGTTTAATAATGAAAACTATTGGAATAATCGGGGCAATGCCTTCAGAACTTGCTGACTTGAGGAATGACCTTGGAGAGGCTCATATTGAAAAATATGCTTCCTATGAATTCTATATCAATGAATTTGACGGTAAAAAAGTTATTAATGTTTGTTGTGGCGTTGCAAAAGTCAATTCTGCTATTGCTACGCAGATTCTTATTACAAAATATAATGTTGACTGTGTGATCAACACAGGAATAGCTGGTGGAATGAGCACAGACATCAAAGTCTGTGATATTGTTATCGCCAATGAAGTAATGCACCACGATGTAACAACACGCTTTCTTGAAAATTACCCGCCTTTCTGTGGGCATTATCACGCAGATGAGAAACTAATTGAAATAGCTGAAAAAGCCTGCGATAAAAACGACTACAAGCATTTTATCGGACGTATTGTTTCAGGTGAGCAATTTATTTCAGATGATGCTATTAAGGCTTCAATCGTTACAGAATTTTCACCATATGCTGTTGATATGGAAAGTGCTTCAATCGGACATTGCTGTTACAGAAATGGAACTCCTTTTGCAACAATCCGGTGTATTTCTGACAATGCGGATCACGACGGTGATATTTCTTTTGAGGAATTTGGCATAATCGCTGCAAAACGAAATGCAGATGTTGTACTTACGATGATTAAGGATATGTAATCCTAGAGAATTTATCTTTTGCTGTGAAAAATATCTATATATAAAGTAAATATCTTTTGTAATTTGGTGAAATGACAAATTCACCAAAAATCATTGCATTATTTTATAAATATGTTATAATAAAAATTAATCTATTTTATCGAAAGAGGGGAAATTTATGGCAAATATCAAAATTGAACTTACGAAAAATCCAAAAGCCAAACCAACTGACGAATCAAAGCTTGGCTTCGGAAAAATCTTTTCTGATCATATGTTTATAATGGATTATGACGCAGGAATGGGCTGGCATGATGCAAGAATCGTTCCTTATGGTGCAATTGAAATCAGTCCTGCTGCTATGTGCCTCCACTACGGGCAGGAAGTTTTTGAAGGTATGAAGGCTTATCGTACTGCTGATGGAAAAATTCAGTTGTTCAGACCAGAGGAGAATTTTAAGAGACTTAACCTTTCAAATGAAAGACTTGTTATCCCACAGCTTGACGTTGACTTCTGTCTTGAAGCTTTAAAAAAGCTTATTGAAATTGAAGCTGACTGGGTTCCACATAGCGAGGGTGCTTCATTATACATAAGACCTTTTGTTATTGCTGCCGATCCATTCCTTGGTGTTCGTCCTGGAGAAAAATATATGTTCATGATAATTCTTTCACCTTCAGGCGCATACTATGCAAGTGGTCTGAATCCTGTAAACATCTATGTTGAGCAGAAATATGTTCGTGCTGTACGCGGTGGTATGGGATTTGCTAAAACCGGTGGTAATTATGCTGCTTCTCTTATCGGACAGGATGAAGCTCACAAGGAAAACTATGCTCAGGTACTCTGGCTTGACGGCGTTGAAAGAAAATACATTGAAGAAGTTGGAGCTATGAACATTTTCTTTGTAATCGGTGATGAAATTGTCACACCTGAACTTCAGGGTTCAATTCTTCCTGGTATAACAAGAAAATCAGCTATTGAAATCTGCAAATCATGGGGCTATAAAGTTTCAGAAAAGAGGATTTCAATTCAGGAAGTTTCTGACGCTTACGACAGAGGAGAACTTAAGGAAGTATTCGGTACAGGTACTGCTGCTGTTATTTCACCTGTTGGACATCTTAAGTGGGGCGATAAGGTTATGGAAATCAACGACAATAAAATCGGTGAGATTTCACAAAAACTTTATGATACAATGACAAGCATGCAGTATGGCAAAATCGAAGATAAATTCGGTTGGATCTATCGTGTTTGCTAATAACACAACAAATAAAGGGTTGCTTTTAAAGCAACCCTTTATTTTTATGTATTGATAATTAGAATTTACTACTACCACCACTACCTCTTCCACTGCTTGAACTATGGTAAGATCCACTACCACCGCTGGAAGAACTCTGAATTTTAACATGAGTGGTGTACTCTCTAACAAAGACATCGTCCTTATGAGTAAGCTGAACTTTACCTCTCTCCTTAAATGGATATGGCTGACACTCGCCCTCTTTGCCATACTTGCCTTTTACAACTGTGACAAATATTACAAATACAAGAGCAGGAATAAACACCACAACGCAAAGCTCAATTGGTGTAAGTTTTTTCTTATGACTTTCAATTACATCACCCATATCATTCAGGAAAGTATCACATGCATTATAATAATTCATTGATTTCAAATTACTTACTGCGTTATCGCGTGCTGACTGGTTGTCATCAGAATTCATTACTTTTTGTGCTTTTCCAGCTGCATATACAATAACATCTCGTGTTTTCATATTAATTACTAGAATAAAGCCCTTATCCTTAAATACGTGTCCTTGATCAAAATAGAATTTTTCAGCATAATCAACCGGGTCACCACTGAAATTCTCATTCGAAGTATAAATTACAAAATCATAGTCCTTGTACTTATCTTTCAGCTCACTAATTCTATCCTCAAGTTTGCTAATTTCGTTATCTTTAAGCAATCCTGCGTCATCAAACACACGCTGGTCCTTTGCTGAAACTACAAGGCTTGTAGAAATTAAAATCATCAGCATAAATATTGTGCAGATAAATGGTTTAATTATCTTTCTCATATTATAAAGTAACCTCCCAACGCAAGAATTGCACATAAGCCAGCAGAAACCAATCCTGCTACTCGGAGTAGCTTTGGCATATCGACCGGAAGCTTACCACAGGTTTTTCCTGTTTGTCCGTTCATTGCATAATAATACATCTCGCCTTTATACTTATATGTCATTGTCCATACAGGGAGAAGTCCATATTCCCAAGCAACATTTGTAACATCAGCATTGAAATATGTAGTCTTTACATTTGAGAATTCTTTTGTTGTTTCAAGAAGCAAAGCCTCACTAAATTTCTGAATATCATTTGAAACCTCCTGCTCAAGCTCTGCACGTTCAATATCCCTCTTTTCAGCTTGGAAGCCAGAAAGGTATGTCATTGAAAAAGGAGTAAGCTCCTGCTCATTGAATGGCTGAACGCTCTCGACAAGTCGCTTGTTGGCTTTTTTCAATCCTGTCTTGATAATATCCTCAAGATGAATATTACCACCTCTTTCAAGATTGTAAACTTTGGTTTCGGTATATTTTGTATCCCCTGAAGTCCATGTGCGTACCCTATGACCTTCAGCTGTCATATTTGATTTTGTATCTGCATCAACAATCCAATATGGGAAGTAAACACCTGTAAGTTTATCAATAGATGTTTTTGAAAAGAAATCCTTAGGCAGGAAGAATTTTTTCTTTGTCCACGCTAAGAACTTTTGAATAGCTGTATCTCTATTGAATTTGAAAGGGATAAGTCTGTTTGGCATAAACTTACCATCAAGACGTCCTGTAAGAAGAACAGGATTTTGACAATAATAACAGAACGTAGCTGCTGTTGTATTGTCTGTTACAATTTCTGCTCCACAGCTTGGGCAGGTAAAAAGTGCTGCGTCACATTCATCTTTCAGCTCTTCTTCGGATTTTACCACATTTTCTTCTTCAACATTTTCTTGTGTTGTTTCAGGCTCTTTGGTTTCAAGCTGTTCTTTTGTAAAACTACTGGCACAGAATTTGCATGTAAACTTCTGACTCACAGGATCAAAGGTGAGATCACCACCACAGTTATTACATACATAGGTTAATACTGGCATACCCCGATATCACTCGCTTTCGTATATAATTTCATTATTAATTCAAATAGAGAGGTGAAAAAACACCTCTCTATTTCTAACAACTTAAGCCTTATCGCTGTTATCAATAATATCGCCACATTCAGGGCAGAACTTAGGAATACCATTACTGATATCCGGCTCATATCCACACTTATCGCACTTGATTTTCTTTGGTGGCTGAGGTTTACCGCATTCTGCACAGAACTTGCCTGTATTAACAGTTCCACATTCACAAGTCCAGCCTGCTGGAGCCTGTGGCTGAGGCTTACCGCATTCAGCACAGAACTTGCCTGTATTAACAGTTCCACATTCACAAGTCCAACCTGTTGCTGCCGGAGCTGCTGTGGCTACTGGAGCTGATGCTTGAGCTTCCTGCTGAGCCTGTTGCTGTTGTTGCATAAGCTGCTGATTAGTTGCTCCTGCTGCTCCCATAAATCCGCCACCTGCCTGCATACCCAAACCAACACCCATAAATCCAGCCATAGAACCAGCTGAATTTGAGCCTGCTGCTTTAATACCTTCAGAAACATTAAGCTGTACCTGAGCATTAAGCAATCTTGGGTCTGACATAACTGCCGCCTGAGAACGCATAGCAAGAATCTTTTGTGACTGCTCGTCATATGTAATACCATCTACACCGACATTGCATACTTCAAATCCACGTGTTGTGTTCCAATCTTCATCAAGAACATCCTTCATATACTTGCTGAGTTCTGTTCCCCTTGAAGCCATTGTTCTGATAGAAATACCGTCAGCTGACATCTGGTTGATTGCTGACTGGAATGCAGATAGGAATTCAGCACGATACTGATCGTTTACTTCTGAGTAATTTACTCTTTCAGCATTACGAGGAATAACTTCCTGATAGAACTTTATAGGGTCTGTTAATTTTATAGAGTACATACCACGAGCTCTTATGTAAAGGTCGGCATCGAGCTTTGCATCATAGTACATAACAGGGTTTGCTGTACCAAAAGGATTTCCTTTGATCTCCTGAAGGTTGAGATAAAAAACCTGCTGTTTTGTAGGTGTTGTACCACTAAATTTTATACGGCTGAATGATTCCTTCAAGGTATCACCAAACTGTCCGTTAAACAATGAAGGCATTGATGAATTGTTTACCTTGTAATAGCCAGGTTCAGCAGTATAGTCAACAATCTTACCACCGTCAACGAGCATCATAAACTGATTATCATATACGTGCACAATAGAACCGTTTGAAATTGTCTGTCCAGTACCCTTGTAGTTACTGTTTCTCTTGTCATTCTGTCTTACCATAACGCCATTGGTAAATACAGTGTTTCCGCCCATGTCGTTAGGTTCGATGACTTCCAACCACTGGTCAGCAAGTCCTCCGCCGATAGCACCTGCAACTGCTTTAATAATACCCATTTAAGACCCTCCGCATTAAATTTTTTGGAATTTATTTATTGTCCACACATTTATATTAACAACCCTTACACCTGTTCCACAGTATTCGCAGAATTTTGAGCCCAGATTTTTAATTGGGGCTCCACAGTTTGGGCAGTTAGTACCTAAAGACGTAACCGCTTCAGATGAAAGCTTATCTACATCCTGAATATATATTATATCAGTGTTGTATTTTGTCTGTTCACGAAGTTCTTGTGAACCTGAAATTACCTTGCCGTTCTGTTCTATGTAATGAAGATATCCCACAGCACTCTGTAATGTTATAACACAGGTACCGGAGCTTTTTGTATACCTTGTAATCTCTGTCTGATATATTGTTATACAGTCGTAAGCTTCTGTTTTGCCCTGGGATTTATTACTTTCAATAGTAAGTTCAACCGACTTGTGAAGATCTTCAGAAGCATCTGTGAGTAGATCTGCGCTTTCACTTGTAATAGCAACAAAAGCAGATTTAAGCATATTTTCAACCTTTGCCTTGAATTCCTCATAGTTGAATTCCGGAAAATCCCTCTGTATCTGTGGGAGGAAAATCCTTGTCATTGAAGAAACCGATTTTGGCGTCATTGAGGCTTCTTCCTGCTGATTTCTAATGCCTTGAGTTAATGTGTCTGTTCCAAAAACCGATCTTGAAAACTCTCTTATTTTAGTTTTAATTGCTACAACGCCTAATGCGCCGCCACCAATTAATATTCCTAATATTACTATAGGTGTCCAGTTCAAGAAATAACACCGCCATTCAATAAATCCATTAATCTCTATTAAAAACATTATATTACAAATTACCTTATAAAGTCAAGTTATTATCAATTTTATACATTTATAATAACAAATGTTTGACAGAATAATTATTCTGTTATATTCTATATTTATTATCGTTATTTTTTCTTATTCATTATTTGTTATTTTTATATGCAAAACATTTTATATGGAGGATAGACTTATGGACTACAAAGAAATTAATATGAATAATTATTACAGAAAGGACGTTTTCCGTCATTTCAGTGAAGACTGCAAATGTTCAACCTCAATTACAAGCAGAATTGATATAACCGAGCTTGTAAAGCATTCAAGGGAGAATAATACAAAGTTTTATATAAACTTCCTTTACATACTTTCAAAAGTTCTTAATTCAAGAGAGGATTACCGCTTGTATTATATGTGGCAGGAGAATAAGCTTGTGGCTTTTGATAAGATAAATCCTGTACATTATATATTCCATGAGGATACTGAAACCTGCACGCCTGTATATACTGAGTATTTTGAGAATTATAGAATGTTCTATAAAAATTGCAGTAAGGATATTGAAAAAGCCAAACTGACCCGGGAATATCAGCTTGACTCACAGAATCATCCAAACTATTTTGACGCTTCATATATCTCGTGGTTATCTTATGATTCACTTAACATTGAACTACCTGACGGACATTTATACTTTCCGCCTATCATCAACTGGGGAAAATATAAGGAAGATAGCGGAAGACTTCTTATGCCGGTAACAGTAAGACTCAATCATGCTGCAGCTGATGGATATTTAGTTGCAAAGGTATTTTTATTGCTTGAAAAGGAAATAAAAGAATTCATAAGTAAGTAGACAAAAGAGTATCATCAAAAAGCGATGATACTCTCTTTTTTATGCCATACTAAAAGCAGCAATTCCTATAAATACTATTATCGTCATTAATGTGCAGACGGACAAAGATGTCGATATGTATTCAGCGTGACCTTCAACATCCGCAAAAAGAGGGATAATAAAAGGTGCAGGTAATGAAAACATAAGTGCCAATGCTATCTGAAGTTCCTTATCAAAAGGTGTAAATGCAAATATTATTAGGCTTGCTAATGTACATAGAACAGCCATAACAGTAAATCTGAATAATACTGTTAACAAAACAGGTTTGATAAGTTCCTTTTTAACAGAAAACTCATAGCCGACTATTATAAGAATAATTCCTGCAGTTGGGGCAGATATAAAGCTTATCAGCTGAGTGATTACTCCACCAACAGCAGTATGAGCAAGAACATTGTGAACCCCGAAAAGCCCGAATGTAACACCTAGCAACATTCCCATACAAGGAGCTGACCTTACCATATTCATTACTATTCTTTTAGGGGTAGCCTTCTGGCCGTTAGTAACATTAAGAGCAATAAGAAAAACTGTATAAGCAGAAATAGTCTGTCCAATGTCAACTAATGCAAAGGTTTTCAAAGCTGATACCCCCGCAATAAGTCCAAACAAAGAATAGCCAAGCATTCCCGCCTCAAAGCTTGACATTAAAAACGGAAAGAACTTACCATAAGGTTTAACAAAGTTTCGAAGTAAGAAGCCTGCTCCGAGTGCAATTCCGCAACTTAAAAATACCACAATAAAAACGATTAACATTCTCATATTATATTCAGCAGTATAAAAAGCATTAAAGAGAACAACAGGGAGAGTTATCTTACCGATAATATTCTTAAGTGCGTTAAGTCCTTCTGTACCGAAAAGCTGCTTTCGATTGCACATATAACCTATACCAAGCATAACGATAACAGGCAGAACCATTTTGATTATCATTGAAGTCAAGTACATTAACCTCCTTTAAACACAAAATAAAGGGCGGACTGAATAAGCCCACCCTTAATAAGTATTCTTACTTATTGATAGCATCAAGATAGAACTCGTATGCTTCTTTATCATTAAACTTGTGGTGAACAATCTTATTGATAGCTGCAGCCATTTCAACAGGATGCTCACTCTGGAAAATGTTTCTTCCCATATCAAGACCACGAGCTCCGCCTGAAATTGCCTTATATGCAAGTGTCAGAGCTTCTTGCTCAGGTAGTTTTTTACCACCAGCAACAACGATTGGCACTGGACAAGCTGCTACTACTTCTTCAAAGTTATCGCAGTAGTAAGTCTTAATAATGTTAGCTCCCATTTCTGCTACGATTCTTGTTGCAAGCTTGAAGAAACGATCTGTTCTTTCCATATCCTTTCCTACTGCAACAACTCCCATTGTTGGGATACTGTATCTTAGCCCAGCATTGATAGTCTTTGAAAGGTTATCAATGCTTGAAAGCTGTCCTTCAGCACCGATGAAAGTCTGAACAGCCATACAGTCAGCATTCATTCTTATTGCATCTTCAATATCAACAGCGTTGATTTCAAATGAAAGATCATCCTGAATCATTGATGATCCTGATGTTGTTCTCAAAGCAATACCCTTCTTATTATCAGGTGATACGCATGAACGGAGAGCACCACGTGTTCCCATCAAAACGTCAACACTGTCGAGAAGCTTTGGAATAACAATATCAAGACGCTCAAGACCTGCTGTTGATCCCATAAAGTAGCCATGGTCAAAAGCAAACATAACTGTATTACCACTGACAGGGTCAAAAATGTTTGAAAGGTGTTTTTTCATACCCCAATCAAGATTATTAGCACCCTTTACATAAAAGCTGCCCTGGTTTGCGAAAGGAGCATCGAGATGATAATCTTTTGCTACTTTTAATCCTTGTAAATCTGCCATAATTAAATACCTCCATTTTAGTTTACCTTTTGATATGAGTTGTCATACCTCACTTATATATAATCAATAAATATACATAAGTCAGATATGACGGAGGGTTACCCCTCCGTATTTATCTGAAAGAATAAAATATGAGAAATTTAAAATTAGAAATTGTAGTTATCAACGTTATCCTTTGTGAATACAGCTCTTTCAGGAAGTAGAACTA